>JAKAGC010000640.1 GCA_021817755.1 Acidobacteriota bacterium
CGTCATCTCCAGAATATAGAAAATGAACGGCTCGAGCTTCTTCCCCCCCTGGGATATGTTCGAATTTATGTATCCAGGTACGCCGAGTATCTATCGTTAGATCCCCGGCGTGTATCCGATGATTATATCAAAGCCCTGGATAAAAAGCAGCACGGCTATATCCGTAACAGATATTAAGCATCTGCTTTCTGCTCTATTTTTGCCCACGAATCACGAAGAGAAACAGTACGATTAAACACCAGCGCATCGGGTTTGGAATCAGGATCGACTGAGAAATACCCATGACGCATAAACTGAAACCGTTCTCCGACCTTAGCCGAAGCTAAATTAGGTTCGATGAATCCTTCTGTTACTTCCAACGAATGAGGATTCAAATAATCGATAAACGTCTTTCCCTCTTCTTCCTGTCCCGGATCTTCTTTTATAAATAAATGGTCATACAATCTTACTTCGGCTTTGACAGCATGGGGAATGGAAACCCAATGAAGCGTGCCTTTAACTTTCCTTGCATCGGGAGTAAATCCGCCCCTTGATTCAGGATCATAAGAGCAGCGAAGTTCGATTATTTCACCCGTCTTTTCATCTTTTATTACCTTTTCGCACCGGATATAATAGGCATGCTTTAACCGGACTTCTGTTCCAGGTGATAAGCGAAAATACTTTTTAGGCGGATCTTCTCTAAAATCATCCCGTTCAATATAGATTTCCCGTGAAAAAGGAACCATACGATTTCCCATTGATTCATCTTCAGGGTTATTAACCGCTTCTATATCTTCCACTTTGCCTTCCGGGTAGTTTTCGATAACCACTTTCAGCGGGTCCAGAACTCCCATCACTCGCATGGCACGTTTATTCAAATCTTCTCTTAAACAATGTTCCAATAAACCGATATCAACCGTACTATCTGCTTTTGAAACTCCGATTCGTTCCGCAAAATCCCTGATAGATTCGGGAGTATATCCTCGTCGTCTGAAACCCGAAATGGTCGGCATTCTCGGATCATCCCAACCGCTGACCAATTTACGCTGTACAAGAGTTAAGAGTTTCCGTTTACTCATTACCGTATAGTTCAGATTAAGGCGGGCAAACTCAATTTGCTGAGGGCGGAAAATCCCCAGTTGTTCAATGAACCACTCATACAACGGGCGATGATCCTCAAATTCAAGAGTACAAATCGAATGAGTTACTTTTTCAATAGAGTCCGACTGCCCATGAGCAAAATCATACATAGGATAGATACACCATTTATCACCAGTCCGGTGATGAGTTGCTTTTAAGATTCGATACATAACCGGATCACGCATATTCAGGTTCGGAGAGCTCATATCGATTTTCGCTCTGAGAACGTGAGTCCCTTCATCGAATTCTCCGGCGTGCATCCGTTCGAATAAGTCCAGATTTTCTTCCACTGAACGGTTCCTGTACGGACTATCTTTTCCCGGTTCTTTCAATGTCCCTCTATATTCCCGAATCTGATCCGCATTTAAATCACACACATAGGCTTTGCCCATTTTTATCAATTGAATCGCATATTCATACAATTGTTCATAATAATCGGAGGCATAAAATAAACGGTCTTCCCAATCAAAGCCAAGCCATCTGATATCTTCTTTAATCGACTCGACGTATTCTTCTTCTTCTTTACTCGGGTTGGTATCATCGAAGCGAAGGTTGTACAAACCGCCGTATTCCTTTGCCAGACCAAAGTTAAGACATATCGATTTTGCATGTCCAATATGTAAATAACCGTTGGGTTCGGGCGGAAAACGCGTATGAACGCGTCCGTTATTCTTATTTTCCGCAATATCTTTTTCGATAATTACACGGATAAAATTTTTCCCAACCGGTCTTTTGTCATCATTTTCGTTTTCATTCGGTGTCGCCCGATCTGTCATAATTAATCTCCTTTTAATCTTTCAACTGAAAGAAGCGGCTCAGCCGCCGCACATTATATCACAATTAATCTTATTTTCACGACTGTAAATTACTGGATGATTTCTATATGTGGAGGACGCGGACGGGGGGTCCGCTGTAAAAGTTTTAAAATCAAAATGCCCACAACAAATCCGCCGACATGAGCAAGCCAGGCTATCCCGGAGTTACCGGAACCGGCATACAAAAATTGCATAACCAGCCAGATTATTATATATAGAGATGCCGGTATATCGATAAAGAATATAAAAATGAGAAATACCAGCGTACGTATCCTGGCTGTAGGATATAAAACCAAATAAGCCCCCATTACTCCAGAAACAGCGCCACTGGCTCCAATAGTTGGAATCGTAGAATGCAAATTAAACAGGATATGAGCAAAACTGGCACCCAATCCCGATAATAAGTAGAAAAAAAGAAACCACAATTTCCCGAGATAATCTTCTATATTATTCCCGAAAATCCATAAAAACAGCATGTTTCCAAGAAGGTGCAATAACGAGCCATGCATAAACATAGAAGTAAATAAGCTAAGCAAGGGAGAGATTTCTCTTCCGGTGTAATTTACGGACTCTCCGGTAAATCCATCGATGCCGATACTCACTTCAGTATTTTTCAAGGACGTAATTTCAGCAGGGACCATCGAATAATTAGCGATATAGTATTCAAGTCTCTGGTCGGAAAAATAAGCCTGATAGAAAAAAACAATACAATTGATAATAATAATTAAAAGGGTAATGATTGCCCGGTTGCGTGTGGGATTATAATCTTTTACCGGTAATAGCATTATTTAACTCTCGGATTTGATTTCACCCGAATCGATCACATCGGCGAGCTTCCTTAGACGCCTTAGCGATTCGGCTTTACCAAAAAATCCAAACACATCGAAAATCGAAGGGCTCACTGTTTCGGAAGTTAAAGCAAAACGGGCAGGATGAATAAAGTCTGCTGCTTTGAGTCCATTTTCTTCCGCACAAATGCGCATATTCTGTTCTACTCCCGCAGCATCGAAAGCATCTTCATTCAGTTTTTCCAGGCTCCCGGTAATTAATCGGGTATATGTTGAAATCTTCTCATTACTATAGTTTTCATTTAATTTCTTCAAATCATCATTATTATAGTTTAACTCCCCCGCCAGATAAATCTCAAATTTGGAAAGGAAGTCGCCAAGTGTTTTCATCCTCGGTTTTACCAGATCGATAAGCGCTTCTTTCCGAGCACCGGGAAATGAATTATATCGATTTCGGAAACTTTCACCTTCTTCTAATAATATTAACAGATCAGCCGCTTTCTTCTCCTGGATAGCGCGGCTATTTAAGAAACGCAATTTATCGTAATCGAAAACCGGGCTATTTTTAGAAAGTTTCCCAAGAGAAAATTGCCTAATTAAATCCTCCATTGAAAACAAATTTTTA
>JAKAGC010000641.1 GCA_021817755.1 Acidobacteriota bacterium
GATCTGAAAACCTTCTGTTGTTCTTGTGGATGAACTCGCTCATACCAATGTTCCCGGTTGCCGAAATATGAAACGGTATGAAGATGTTATGGAGATACTCGCCGCCGGAATTCATGTAATCACTACATTGAATGTCCAGCATCTTGAAAGTCTTTACGATACCGTAGAGAAATTCGTTCATATAAAAGTACGAGAGAGACTCCCCGACACTATTCTTTCTGAAGCCGATCAGATAGTCAATATCGACTTGTCTACCGAGGACCTCAGGAAACGGCTCGAAGAAGGTAAAGTATATTCCATGGAGCGTGTTTCAACCGCAATGGAAAATTTCTTTATCTCATCCAATCTCGAGAAATTGAGAGAATTAACACTTCGGGAGTTAGCCTCTCAAATCGATTTCAGAAGGCGGGAACCCATTCCTGAAGAGGTAGCAGCAATGCCCGATCAAGTAATGGTTTGTTTAAGCTCACGCGGTCCCAACAGCGAGCGATTGTTACGCTATGCCTCACGATTTGCCGGGCGTTTAAATAAAAACTGGTACGCGCTTTATGTCCAGGCCCATGCAGAGGACCCCTTATTAATAGATACCCAAACCCAGGCTGCACTTTCCGAAACCCTCACCCTTGCCAAACAGCTCGGAGCCATTGTATTTACATACAAAGGTGAAGACCTTGCCGAAACTATTTTACGTTTTGCTTCCGAATACCGTATCGGTCACATCATTATTGGTAAGCCGTCAAAGTTAAGTCTTTATGAAAGGCTCACCTATAAAAAAAATCTTGCTGAAAAATTAACCCATCATGCCAGAGGCATAAACCTTGTCATTGTCGATACCGCTCATACGTTTTCCAATAGAGAAGAGAACTCTTCTACCCTTGATTTTGTTCAGTCTCAACAACCTATTCGGCTCGGTCAAATATTGAAAGAATCCACCATTCTGATTCGTCGTGATACGGCTTTTAAAGAAGAAATCTTGCGGGATTTGACCCGTTCCGTATTTAGTGGTGCCCCCGAATGGGAAGAGTTTTATAATGCATTATTATTGCGTGAGAAAGAGAGTTCCACGTTTTTTAATGAAGGAGTTGCGTTTCCTCATTTACGGATTGAAAGAGAAATCACTCCCCGTGTAGCCCTTGGAATAATACAAGGAGGAATTGTCGATATAGCAACATCCAAACCTGTTAAGCTTGTCTTCCTTATCATAACTTCAGTAAAGCAGCAGCGAATGCAAGCCCAGCTCCTTGCAGCAGCAAGTAAAATGGTATCCAATCATTACATTGTCGATGTATTGCTTTCAACCCAATCCTCCCGGAAAGTGTTAGATGAAATCATCGAATGGGAAGCTTAAAAATAAAAGAATTCATATAACCTTTTCCTTAGTTTAGTTAAATGGACACTTTTGCTTCCTCGCATTAGTTGACAAAGGAATTTTCTTGGTTTAAAATGTGATTATGGCTGATATGAAAAATTTAAAATCCAATCCTTATGGAATCTCCGATTTCGAGTTGTTTAGAAATGAGAATTATTATTATGTGGATAAAACCCGGTATATAAGGAATATAGAGGAAAAAGGGAGATATATTTTTTTGATTCGTCCGCGCCGGTTTGGAAAATCTCTTTTTCTCTCCATCCTGGAATCATATTATGATATTGCTTTGAAAGACAAATTCGATAATTTGTTTAAAGAAACCTATATTTACGATAATCCAACCGAAGAAAGAAATAAATATCTAATATTAAAATTTAATTTTTCAAGACTTGAACCCGGTGTTGCAAATATTGAAGATGCTTTTTTGAAAAACATAAAAAATGCTGTTTCTTTCTTTATTAAAAAATATGGATCGATATTGGATATTGATGCCGATAATGTAGTAATGAATATAAATTCAATAAAAAATGCTGCCGGAGTAATGGATACTCTTTTATATTATTGCCAGGGGAAAGAAAAAAAAGTTTATGTTATCATAGATGAATATGATAATTTTGCAAACACCATTTTGTCTACATCGGGAGAGAAAGCATTTAGGGATATCACGCATGGAGAAGGGTTTTTTCGTGCATTCTTTAATGTATTGAAAGGAGGTACCTCAGATGTTCATGCACCTATTTCCCGGATATTTATGACAGGGGTCTCTCCTATTACTTTAGATGATGTTACTTCCGGATTTAATATTGCAATAAATATTTCGTTGGATTCCGATATTGATAATATTATGGGATTTACGCGTTCCGAAGTTGAAACCATGATCGAATATTTCAGACAAACAGGAAAAATCCGGCATTCTACCTCAGAATTGATCAGAGTCATGAGCCAATGGTATAATCATTATCGATTTTCTATGGAATGCAACGAAGAAGTATTTAACACTGTCCACATTTTATACTTTTTGAAAGCCTATTTAAAAAATTCCAGAATTCCAATTGAGCTGATCGATCGAAATGCGCAGATTGATTATAATAAACTCCGTTATTTAATAATAATAGATAAAAAAGGTACACCCGGGTTAAATGGAAATTTTTCCAAACTTCAAAGTATTATAGAAACAAATTCTGCAAAAACATTTATAAAAGAAGGTTTCCCTGCTGAAAGACTTATTGAGCAAGATAATTTTTATTCTCTACTTTACTATTTTGGATTATTAACCATTTGTGGAGTAAGCCCATCCGGGCAAGCCATTTTAACAATTCCAAATGAATTTGTAAAACGGTTATATTTTGATTATATAAAAGAAGCCTACCGTACTGCGTATTCATTTAGCATAGATATGGGAGTGTTATCAAATCTTTTTGAAGAAATGGCTTTTGAAGGAAAATGGGAGGCTGTGATTACCTATATTGCACAACAAATGCAAGATACCTTAAGTATAAGAGATTTGATGTCCGGCGAAAAGGCTCATCAGGTATTCTGGAATGTATATCTCGGATTAAATTCGTTGTATTCTGTTTACTCAGAAAAAGAGTTGAATCAGGGGTTTTCCGATTTAGTTCTTGAACCTTTTTTGATCCGATATCCTGGTATTAAATATTCATATATTATCGAATTGAAATATATTAAATCTTTCAATGACAGTTCCGAGAGTATTCAACGATTAACAGCGTTGAAAGAGGAAGCCGTAATGCAGTTGAACAGGTACAGCACCGATGCGAAATTTCAAAAATTATTTGGCTCTACAATATTGAAAAAGCTGGTATTGGTATTCTCAGGAAACCGGATGATTTATCATGGTGAAGTCGAATAAATTGTTCAAGAGCCATCAAACCTGCAATAATCAGCGTAAATCAGCGTTAATCAGTGGATAAAAATTTAGTCTTAATTTGTGGAATTCGTGGGCAGAGAATAATTA
>JAKAGC010000642.1 GCA_021817755.1 Acidobacteriota bacterium
GGTGAACGGCAGAGAATGCCTTACCCATTTTACCGAGGAGGAACTTCTTAAAGAAGGTATATCCTTGGAAACACTCAGGGACCCTTCCTATGTGAAAGCCAAAGGGATAGTAGAGGATGTCGAGTATTTTGATGCCGCATTTTTTGGATACACGCCTTCGGAAGCACAGATCATGCATCCTCAAATGAGGTTCATGCATGAAGTTGCCTGGCTGGCTCTGGATGATGCAGGGTATCCTCCCAATACTTATGACGGACTAATCGGAGTTTACACAGGAGGAAGAAGCGATTTTCACTGGGACTTGAAAATGCTCTTCATGCCCCCGGACGATACGGTTGATTCGATGACAGCAGGGATATTGGGTTCAAAGGATCATCTTTCCATGCGGATATCATACATGTTTAACCTTCGAGGACCCAGTTATACGTTTTATACGGCGTGCTCCACCTCCCTTGTAGGGATTCATCTTGGAATACAGGCTGTTTTAAGCGGGGAATGCGATATTGCACTTGCAGGAGGTGTCACAATCGGATTACCGCAAAAATCAGGTTATTTTTACAGAGAAGGAATGATTGGTTCTTCGGATGGTCATGTTCATTCATTTGATGCAAGGGCAGATGGTCTGGTTGCAGGTAACGGCATCGGATTGGTTGTGCTTAAAAATCTTGAAGATGCGTTAGATGATGGAGACCATATTTATGCGATCGTTAAAGCAAGCGGAATCAATAATGACGGCAACCGGAAGATCGGATACACTGCTTCGAGTATCAAAGGCCAGGAAGCATTAATCAAAGAAGTATATAAAACTGCAGAAGTGGATACTCACGATGTGGTGTTGGTAGAATGTCACGGCTCGGCTACACCTTTGGGCGATCCGGTTGAAGTGGAAGCGATGAGGCGTTCTTTTCACCAGGATAAAGGGGATTTCTGCGCCATCGGTTCGGTTAAAACCAATATCGGCCACTGCGACTGCGCGGCAGGAGTAGCAAGTTTTATTAAAACCGTTCTGACAATAAAACACCGTAAAATACCAGCAAACCTGAGCTTTGAAACACCCAATCCAAAGATCGATTTTGCAAATAGCCCTTTCTATATTCCCACAAAATTAGTGGATTTGAAAGATCATTCTTACCCGATATATGCTGGCGTTAATTCATTAGGCCTGGGGGGAACCAATGTTCATGTGGTTCTCAGGGAGGCTCCTGAACCGAAAGATACTCAAGCCAATAAACCGCTCCGTCACTATTTTATTCTTCCTTTTTCTGCAAAAACACCGACTGCTCTGGATAAAATGGTTAAAAATTTACTGGAATATTTAAAAGAGAATCCACAAACGAATATCGCGGATGTGGCTTATACACTCCAGGTGGCACGAACGCCATTTCCTTACCGGCGGGCTTTTGTTTGTTCAGACACAGAGGACGCTATTCGTATTCTATCCGATCCAGACAGTGCACCTATTCAACCTTTCCGCTGCGGTGGGGAAAAAGAAAGACCCATTATCTTTATGTTTTCAGGTCAGGGTTCTGAATATATCAATATGGGCCTCGACCTCTACAACCAGGAACCGCAATTTAAGAAAGATATCGACGAAGGTTTCGAATATCTTACTTCTTTAATCGGTGAAGATATCCGTTATGTACTTTATCCGAAAGATGAGAAAGAAAGAAGTGCTTCTGAGCCCAGGATTCACCGTTTTTACTACACTCAACCCGTAAAATTTATCTTTGAATATGCTTACTCCCGGTTACTAATGCGTTGGGGATTCAAACCCCATGCGATGATCGGGTACAGTTTCGGGGAATATATCGTATCCTGTCTGGCAGGAGTGTTTACCATGCAGGATGCATTAAAAGTTCTCATGAAACGAGGTGAAATCCTGGAAAAGGCACCGGCAGGAAATATGATAAGCGTCTCACTTTCTGAAAGCGAAGTCATTCCTTTGTTAAAACCCGGTCTTTTCATCGGAGGTATCAATACCGATAATCTATGCCTTGTTTCAGGTTCAGCAGAAGTGGTGGATGTTTTCGAAAAAGAACTGGAAGAAAAACAGGTCGGATTTGTTCGTTACCGTGCCGCATGCGCGGGGCATTCACCCTTAATGGACCCAATTCTTCCAGAATTAGGCGCAGAATTGGAAAAGATTACTTTTAATAAACCGACTGTCCCCTTTGTTTCCGGTTTAACAGGTACATGGATGACCGTGCAGGATGCCACTGATCCATCGTATTTCACTCGCCAGCTTCGCGAACCCGTGCGATTCGCTGATGCACTTCATGCCCTTTTTGATTCCCCCGATGCCATTTTCATGGAAGTCGGCCCAGGTACAACTCTCGCGAATTTTGTCAATTATTATAAAGATTCGGGTTTACAACCGGATATTCTTTGCCTCACTATGATCCGGCACCATAAAGACCCGGTTACGGATGATTTCTTTCTTCTCAACCGTGCCGCTCAATTGTGGACTTATGGCCGCACCATTGACTGGAAAACCTATTACGGGAAAGAAAAACGCCGACGTCTTTCATTACCGGGATACCCATTCGAACCACAATACTATTGGGTGGACATCGATCCTTTCAAAGTGGCTGCAAAGTATGTAAACGCTTCTTCCAATAAACGAAAAACAGATGTGAAGGATTTCTTCTATGTCCCCTCCTGGAAAACCAAACCGCTTTATTTGCCGGATGAGACAGATACTCAGAAGGAAAATATATCAACTCCCTGGCTAATTTTTACGGATCGACATGGTCTGGCAAGCACAATAATTTGCCATTTAAAAAAAAGGGGACAGACCATTATTTCTATTCACCATTCCAATTCTTTTGAAGTAGGAGATAATAATGAGTATTCGATTGATCCTACAGATGCTTCGCATTTCCGTATGCTCTTTGAAGATTTAAATAAGCGGAATATGCTTCCTGGAACTATTATTCATCTCTGGAACTGGATAAAGCGGGACTCGGATTTAGCGCTTCTTGAATGGAATGAGACTGTTCAGGATAGAGGATACCATAGTTTAATATATCTAGCTCAAGCCATCGGTCGCGAAATGACCACCATGCCGGTTCAAATAGAAGTGGTTGCAAACGGAATCCAGAGTATTTCAGGGGAGTTCCTGGAATACCCTGAAAAAGCAACGCTTTTGGGCCCAATTAAAAACATCCCACAAGAATACCCAAATATCAAATGCCGCCTGATCGATGCCCAGTTTGTCGAACCTCAAACACCACAACATGATTTACTAGTACGTCAATTGATCGAAGAATTCTCTACAGAGCAGACTTCCGATCAGGTTATTGCATATCGAAGAGATAGACGTTTTGTCCAGGGGTTTGAAATT
>JAKAGC010000028.1 GCA_021817755.1 Acidobacteriota bacterium
AATAGTAAGCGATTCTTGCTTTAATCCGAAAAAAAGGCTTTGTTCTAATGGATTTGACACAATCTGATTAATGGGTTAAAATTAGACTTAATTATAATTCAACTATAACGACAGGTAAAAAGAGGCTAGGGATTTATGATCAGAATATTTCTTAATGTATTATCACTTAGGGTATTCAGCCGGATTTACGGCTGGCTGGTTCGCCGGAAACATCCGCGATTCATTATTAAACGGATTATCCGACTCTTCCATGATACTTATGGTATCGATATGGACGAATACATTGGAGAAATAGATGATTATAAAAGCCTATGTGATTTCTTTATACGCCCCCTGGATACTGAGAAACGCCGGCTTGTTCCTGTAAAAGATTTTATGGTGAGCCCTTCGGATGGGAAATTGTCGAAAGTTGAAACAATTTATGAAGAAAGAACGACGCAGGTAAAAGGAAAAACCTATTCGGTGGAGGAATTGATCGGAGAAAAGGTGGATTTTTCAAAGGGATGGACTGTGGCTACCATTTACCTGGCTCCATCGAATTATCACCGTTATCATTACCCGGTGGGGGGGAAAATCGAAGGATATTTGCATACGGGTGGACGACTGTACCCGGTGAATCACCTTGGATTAAATAATGTGCCTGGACTTTTCATTCGAAATGAACGAATCATTACAAAGATGATGGTGGAAACGGGAAAAGGTGAATTTCCTCTTTATATCGTAGCAGTTGGAGCAACGTTTGTGGGAACGGTTATAATGGAATATATCGAGGGAAAACATAAGCATGATGAATGGATAAAACTTGAAAAGAATGTAAACCAATTGGATGAGATGGGGCGGTTTGAGATGGGGTCTACATTGGTATTGGTGTTCCCGAAAGATATGGGTTCTGTTGTGGAAGGTGTTGTGGAGAAGCCTGTAAGAGTAGGGGAACGGATATTTGATTTATCTAATTCAAATCTGTTATAATTTTTATGCTAATAGAAAAGAAAATATGAAAAAAGAAGTAGTTATCATTGCGGGTGCAAATGGCTCAGGTAAAACTACATTTGCGAGAAATTTTTCTTCTCACATTCCTTTTTCTTTTATTAATGCTGATGAAATTGCATTTTCTATATCTCCTCATAATGTTGATGAATCAAAAATAATAGCAGGAAAGAGTTTTTTTAAACAAATTGAAACAATGATAAATGAAGAAAAAAATTTCATAATAGAATCGACTTTATCAGGAAGATCATTACTGAATTGGATAAAAAAAATCAGAGTAAATGGATATTTTATTAAAATTATATACGTTTTTCTTGAAAATCCTCAAATGTGCATTGAACGTATAAAAGAGAGAGTACTTAAAGGTGGACATTTTATCCCTGATGAAGATGTTATTCGAAGGTTTGATAGAAGCGTAAATAATTTTTGGTTTCAATATAAAAATAATGTTGATGAATGGTATTTGTTTTACAATTCCATGAATACATTTGTAGAATTGTCTTTTGGAATAGATGATATATATTTTGTCTATGATAAAACTCTCTTTGAGAAGTTTTTTAGAATTATTAAGGAGAACAATTATGGAAGTAGATAAATTCAACGATATTGGTATATATCATAGAGCACTCGAAATCCAAAAAATCGGGAATGAAGCCGTAAATCAGGCACTGGAAGAAAATAGAAAGAAAGGAATACCCAGCGTTTTTTCAATAAATTGAGTAATCTTTTATCAACTGCCATCTGGTGAAATAACAACTCAAAGCCCTTATGATGAAATGTTGAAAAATCGTATTCCATCAACTTCCTGATAATAATACTGAATTAATATTGCCGATTTTATATTTCACAATATAATAATAATACTGCAAAGACAATTTTAATTTTGAAATGATAAAAAAAATAGTTGACAGGGGCATTCGCGTTCCATATAATAATTTGGTAGGTGAAAACCATGAATTTTATGGGAGAAGAAAAACGCGAATTTAAACGGGCTTTCTTTACTCTGGAAGAAGGGATTACTGCCTTTGTCATTCCAATCAATAATGAAAACAAACCGGCAGAAGTAACTATACTAAGTATTAGCGCGGGGGGACTTAGCTTCCTTGGAAACCGGTTCAAACTGCCACGTATGAAACCGGGAGACCATTTGATTATAAATGATATCGATACACCACAACCGATTGGTAAAATTATTCATACTGAAGTCAAAATTCGCTACATCCTGGACAATCCAAGACGAGTTCGCGTGGTATGCGGCTGCGAATTCGTGGATATCGATGAAAACTATATTCAACAAATTGAAAAACGGATTGAATCCCAATGTGAAAAATATGGGATTGAACGGGATTCATTTCTACGACATAATTGATACTTCATTACACCTCATCGTAACAGTTCCTATGAGAAAATTAAAGGGTTACTCTTGACATTTATTCGGATTTATTCTATAACGTATCTTACAGAATTATCGGAAGAACAGCAAAAAACAAGAAACTCCCCGAGTTTATGAATAAATCGATTTAATGTAAGGAGGAAATGACCAATGAGTAATATTGGCAGCTATGAGGAGAAGCTAAAAGATTTTAAGTGGGAAATTTCCGAGAAGGAGCTTGAGTACACCAAAGGAAACCGGATCAACATCGGTGAATACTGTTCGGACCGTATATGCCGCATGGGAAAAGGGGATAAGTTGGCGTTAATCTGGCAATCCCATACGGGCGAAATTAAGAAGTACACATTTAACAGGATGCGAGTTTTGACAAATGCAATCGCGGAATACCTGAAAAGTCTTGGAATCAACTCCGGAGACCGGGTATGCCTTTTTATGGATAAAGTACCGGAACTGTATTTCGGGTTCCTGGGTATTTTAAAAATGGGAGGGATTGCACAACCTTTATTTTCAGCTTTTGGAGGGGAATCACTTTACACTCGTCTTGCAGACGCTGAAACAAAAGCAATTATTACACAAAAAAAACACGTGGGCAAAGTCAGGAAAATTCTTGCTGATTTACCGAAGCTGGAACGGATTATTGTTGTAGATGAAGAGGAAGAAGAAAAATTACGGGAAAAAGAACTCTATTTTTCAATGGATAATGCAACCCCGGTAGAACATTTCGATATTTTCCCATCAACAGCAGAAACACCGTCTGTCCTTCATTATACATCGGGAACAACAGGAAAACCGAAAGGAGCTCAGCATGTTCATTATTCGCTGATTTCCCAGTATATCACAGCAAAATATGTACTGGACCTTAAGGACGATGATATTTACTGGTGTACGGCTGATCCGGGATGGGTTACGGGTACATCTTACGGTATTATTGGTCCATGGGCGAACGGCGTTACCCAATGTGTTCTGGATTCAGGCTTTAAGGCAGATAGCTGGTACAAATTCATCGAAGATCATAAAGTAACGATCTGGTACTCTGCACCGACAGCAATACGTTCATTGATGAAAGAAGGAAATGAAGTGGTTAAACAATTTAACCTCTCATCTCTTCGCCATCTGTGTTCAGTGGGCGAACCGCTAAACGCTGAAGCGGTTATCTGGTCGAAAGAAGTCTTCGGTCTGGCTTTTCATGATACATTCTGGCAAACAGAAACAGGTAGCATGATGATCTGCAATTACCCTGGAATGAAAATCAAGCCGGGTTCAATGGGAAAACCATTCCCTGGAATTACGGCAACGGTGGTAGACTTAAAGACTTATCAACCGATCGAACGAGCTGGCATCGTAGGATTGATCGCAATCAAGCCGGGCTGGCCATCTATGTTTAGAACCTATTGGAAAAATGAAGAAGTATATAAAAGTAAATTCCGCAACGACTGGTATATCTGCGGAGATAGAGCAAGTATCGATGAAGAAGGCTACTTCTGGTTCGTAGGCCGTGATGATGATGTTATCAATACGGCGGGCCACCTGGTAGGACCGTTCGAAATCGAATCGGCTCTGCTTGAGCATGAAGCAGTCGCAGAATCAGCGGTTGTAGGAAAACCGGACCCGGTGAATATGGAAGTAGTAAAAGCATTTATAACCCTGAAACCGGGATTCATGGGTTCCAAGGAACTGGAACTGAAAATCATGAATTTTATCCGTAAAAAATTATCACCCCTGGCAATGCCCCAGGAAATCGAATTCGTGGACTCCCTGCCGAAAACCCGGAGTGGGAAGATTATGAGACGTCTGTTGAGGGCAAAAGAATGGGGAGAAGAAATCGGCGATACGTCGACGCTTGAAAACGACGATTAAATTAATGAAAAAGGAGAATACCATGTCTGATCTTAAAGATGTCATTTTAGAGTATGTGCAGGAAGAGTACCTGGAAGATGATGATGACATTGAAGTAACCTATGATACACCGCTAATCTCGGGAGGTATCGTGGATTCCTTTTCAATGGTTTCTTTAAAACGGTTCCTGGAAACAAGATATAACATCCAGATTCCTGATTCAAAAGCAACACCTCAGGCATTCGATACGGTCAACAATATCATCAAATTGATGAAAGAATTCGGTATCGAATAGGAGGTGACCATGGCATTCAGTGAGGCTCACCGTAATATTTTCCAAACGGAATTAAACGGCTTAAAAGAACAGGGACTCTTTAAAGAAGAACGTATTATTTGCGCTCCTCAGAGTTCAGAAATCGAAGTAAGTTTCCCGTTTGGAGCGGAAGAAAAACGCGTTATCAATATGTGTGCCAATAACTATTTGGGACTTTCTTCTCATCCGGATGTGGTGGAAGCAGCCCGAAAAGGATTGGATCACAGGGGCTATGGTATGTCATCGGTTCGCTTTATCTGCGGTACCCAGGATATCCATAAACAATTGGAACAGAAATTAACAGAGTTCCTTGGAACAGAGGATACAATTTTATTTCCTTCCTGTATGGATGCAAACTGCGGAGTCTTCGAAGCCGTTCTGACAGATCAGGATGTGATGATCGCAGACCGTCTGGTACATGCTTCGATCGTAGATGGTATGCGCCTGGCAAAAGCTCAACAGGATACCTATAAACATTCGGATATGGAACACCTGGAGAAAAAGCTGGAACTGCACCAGGATAAACGGTTGAAAGTAATCATTACAGATGGTAACTTTTCAATGGACGGCGACCTGGCAAAATTGGATAAAATCGTCGAATTAGCTGAAAAATACAATGCGCTTGTTTTTATGGATGATTCACACGCCTCGGGCTTTATCGGAAAAACGGGCAGAGGAACACACGAACACTGCAACGTTATAGGGAAAGTGGATATCATTACGACTACCCTTGGTAAAGCACTTGGAGGTGCGTCAGGTGGTTGCGTATCGGGAAGAAGAGAACTGGTAGAAATGTGCCGCCAGAAAGCAAGACCTTATCTCTTTTCAAATACAATCGCACCGGTTGTAGTAGAAGGAGCACTGGCTGTGCTGGATCTTATCTCCCGCTCAACAGAACGCCGCGATAAATTGGAAAAAAATACGGAATTCTGGAGAAAAGGACTGACTGAAGGTGGTCTCATCATTAAAGAAGGTGAAACACCGATCGTTCCTGTGATGTTGTTTAATGCCAAACTGGCCCAGGATTTTGCAAAAGACCTGTATGAAATGGGTATCTATGCAATCGGTTTCTTCTTTCCTGTTGTTCCTAAAGGACAAGCCCGTATCCGTACACAATTGTCGGCAGCTCATGATATGCATCACCTGGAAAAAGCACTTGACGCTTTCCTGAAAGTTGGAAAAAAACACAACATCCTTCACAAAACAAAACAAGAAATTATAGATATGTACGGGCAATAATAGATTGCTCACGAGCCTGGGAACCTTATTTATAGGGTTCCCAGGAACACCTTCACTTTTTATTTCAAAAAAATCGATATCTTGTGGTATAATGCTATGAGCTTATAAATCGTTGATAAATTAATTTTATTCCTGGAGGAAAATCACATGTACCAACGTGTAAGATACGATTTAAATGAAGAGTTACGGAAAATAAAAAGTGGCGGCCTATATAAAGAAGAGCGAATCATCCTTTCGGATCAAAAACCGGGTATCAGCGTATCATATCCGGTAGGTTCGGAAAGCAGGGAAGTGTTAAACTTCTGCTCAAACAATTACCTTGGGCTTGCCAACCACCCACGAATCATCGAAGCAGCCCACAAATCATTGGATCAATATGGCTTTGGTATGGCTTCGGTTCGTTTTATTTGCGGAACACAGGATATTCACAAAAAACTGGAAAAAAAGATAAGTGCATTCTATGAAATGGAAGATACAATCCTTTATTCATCATGCTTCGATGCAAACGGTGGATTGTTCGAAACAATACTGAGTTCGGAAGATGCGATTATCACGGATTCGTTGAACCATGCAAGTATAATCGACGGTATCCGTTTGTGTAAAGCAAAACGTTATATCTACGACCATTCGGATATGAAATCGCTTGAAAAAGCTCTAAAAGCGGCTCGGGAAGGGGTAGATTTATTCGATCACCACCCGGGTCTGGACAAAGAACCGAACCCGGCACGTAATATCATGATTGCCACGGATGGAGTCTTCTCTATGGACGGTGATATTGCAAAATTGGATGAAATTGTGGAACTGGCGAAAGAATATGACGCAATGGTGATGGTAGACGATTCACACGCCACTGGTTTTCTTGGAGAAAAAGGGCGAGGCTCAATCGAATATTGCGATTGCCTGGGAGAAGTAGATGTTATTACTTCTACGCTTGGTAAAGCAATGGGTGGAGCATCAGGCGGCTTTATCACTGGGAAAAAAGAAATAGTCGACATGCTACGCCAACGCTCAAGACCTTACTTGTTCTCAAATACAGTGGCACCGGCAATCGTGGGTGCAGCACTGGAAGCATTCGATATTCTAACGGAAAGTAACGACTTAAGAAAAAAACTGATGGAAAATACCTCTCACTTCCGCAAATCGATTAGTCAACTGGGTTTCGATATAACTCCGGGAGTTCATCCAATCGTGCCAATCCTTTTCAGAAAATTTGAGGATGATGCGCAACTGTCCCAGGTTTTCTCAAGAGATCTTTATGAAGAAGGAATCTATGTTATCGGATTCTTCTTCCCTGTGGTTCCAAAGGGCCAATCACGTATCCGGGTCCAAATTTCGGCTGCACATACAACAGAACAAATCGACAAAGCAATCGCTGCTTTTGAAAAAGTAGGGAAAAAACATAAAGTGATTAAATAGTTTTATGTTATCTTCGATGACCAGGAAACCCTTTTATAAAAGGGTTTCCTGGACCTTCCCAAAATTTTTTATAATTTTATTATTTTTTGATACTTTTATTCATTAAGAGATGATGAGATGATGGGATTATGGGGTGAGATAATTTTATCTAAATAAGGAAATTGGGTTTTTGATTGTATATCTGTTCAAATTGCTCTACAAATTGGCTTTTCCCGGATAATAAGAGAGTGGATAAGGGCATTATTTCCCTGGTTTTTTCCAATAAATTGGAAGCAAGGTTTCGTATATCCCATTGAGCATGTGCATCAGCCCTCAATCGAATAAAATGATACATTTCACGTAGATTCATTTTCATTATCACACGGCGGCAATGGGAATTGGTTAAAATATAATCGGCAACCTGGGGATACTTTTCCTTTATTTGTCTATAAACAGCATTGGTTTCAGTTATGATATGATTAAATTCATCTTCCATTCCAATTATTTTAATATTGGGTGGAATGATATTACCGAAAGCGGTATCATAGTCACCTGAAATAAGAGTGGCAATACGATGCCGTTTCAACTGTGCAAAATTGGAAGCACTGATGACTGCCTGAAATGTAATCTGGGGAAATTCGAAATCTCTGGGAGGAGCATCGAAAAATTCCATAAACCGGAACAATTCAATATACAATGACTTCTTCTCTTCAAAATTCAAACTTCCAACAAAGTCAAGGGCTTGAGAATAATGGATTTGATTGGAAAATGCAAATAATGATGCAAGGATAATATCATCGGCGTTTTGGGTATATGAAAGAATCTGGGGTTCAAGGGGTATGGGGGTAGATTCCTGATCTTTGTTTTTTTGAGAATAAAAGGTATTTAATTTTTTAGTAAATGATTCACTTAACGACGCTACGAACCTGGATGGAGTAGGGAAGAGAATTAAGGAAGGAGTTATTTTTTCGACGCGCTGGAACAATAATTTCCCTATTTCTCTTACTTCAGCACGTGAACTGAGAGTAAAACGGCGGAAAAGATGTTCGAGGTTTCGAGCATTGATGGTAACACCTACCTGGCCTTGGGTGGCAAGGGAAAGAATATACCGTGCATCTTCCTTGGCCCATCCTTCGACAACCTTCTTTTCGGATTTATTGGCGATTTTTTGGGGGTATTGATCAAAAAGATACTCTTTTAATTTAAGAAAAGCTTTTTTGTAGAATTGATTCTGGATTTCTACCGTATTAATAAATAATGATCGATAATGAGAATCATTAGAAGGGATTTCTTCAGGAATGGTAAAATCACCATCAAGTGTTACATATCGTTGGGATTTCTCTGTATACGAAACGAGACGAAATTTTTCGATCTCTTCAAGAGCAAGTCGAGACACACCAATAATATCGAAATTGAATACAGCATGTTCGGCAACAGAATGATGACTCATTTCAAAAATAATGCGTTGATTGGATTGCCTTGCTTTTTGTACATCTTCCCGTGCTTCTTTCCGAAGTTCCTTGATCTCTTTGGAACTACGACTAATACGTGCATAAGCAGCACTTATGGTTTCAGGAGTGAGGCGAGGGATTGAATTATCCTGTGCTGTGATTTGATCTAGAATTTCAGATTCGACGTTGTAACCGGCAAGTTTTATTTCCACGTTTTCTTCTTCCGTTTTAAAATTTATCCGAAGTGGTTTTTATACTGTTTTCCTGTTCTCTATAATCGGAGATGACCCGAATAATTTCGTGAGCGCATTCATCGATGGAATTGTTATTCCAGGTTTCAATTACATTGAGGTTTTCTTCTTCGATGATGGATTTGAGAATCTCATCGCTTTTCCTGATATAATCGAGATCGGGTTTCCGAAGTAAATTTTTAAACTCCCTTTTTTCGTATTCATTTAAATCGATACGAATGATGAAAGTGAGATCGTAAGTTTTTATCCAGAAACGGAACATATTCTTGAGTAACTGATCTTTTTCTTCCAAACGGGGAGTGGTTTCCTTTTCCATAAATTTGGCTCGCCAGTATAACCATTGATCGAGTACAGATTGATCGCAGAGGAGAAAATCCAGTGGAACCATAGATCGAACATTCTCTTCATTGATCTGGGAAGACATATAGAAAAACTGGCTGGCAAAACTTGATTTTTTATCACTGTCAAAAGGGTTTCTGCCATTTAATTGATCAACGGTTTCAACCCTGGATTTTAAAGAAAGAATTTTTTTAACTTCATTCATTAGCGATGTTTTACCGCTGCCAGCATAACCGGAAAAAGAAATTTTTATCATATTATGATTGTAATCAAAACTGTCGATGAAGTCAAATAAAATTAAATCATTATTTTTATTCACAGAAAATGAGCGAAAGTATTGATTAAAAGGTATAAGTTGTGATAAATTTATTCCATATGAACAAGAAAACATTTTACAGAACTATTTTAGTTATTTTTGCCGTATGGTTGTGGAATGGCGGTATTGATTCTTATGCTCAGACTCAAGACGATAAATCGTTGAGTATTAAATCGGAAGTTAGTTACCTGGAAAACAACCGCCAGATAGCAAGGGGAAATGTAGAGATCAGTTGGGAAGAATATCGTATTTATGCGGATTATATCGAATATGACCCGAATACTAAAGATGTAGTGGCCCAGGGAAGAGTAACGATGTGTTCCAATGATACGGTTCTTTCGGGTGAACGTCTTAATTTTAATTTAAAAACCCGCTCCGGAGTGATTTATGATACTTACGGGCAAGTTCCTCCAACTGTTCGCTATAAAACGGATAAACTATCTCAGGTAGATAACGAAACACTCAAATTCAACAAAATCGATTTCACAACCTGTTCGCAATGCGTTCCACGTTGGAAGATTACCTGCTCCAAAGGAAAAATAAAAAAAGAAAAGTACATTGAAATGAGCAATATTGTGCTCAAAATAAAAAAAGTTCCGATTTTCTATCTTCCTTATATGCGATACCCTTTAAACCCGGATGGCAAAGCGACAGGCTTCTTGTTTCCGAGGTTAGGGCGTTCTGATTTGCGGGGCTTTTTTATTATGAATTCCTTTTTCTGGGATATCAAACCGAACCTGGATTTAACTTTAGGGGTGGATTATTTTAGTAAAGCGGGTATAGGGACATCCCAGGAATTACGCTACCTATTTAATAACGTTTCAGGGAATATTAAATTTTATTATTTCAAATATAAAAATGGCGTGATATTGCCGAAGGGCACGACTCCAACTTCGAATACATTTTATACCTACAATAATAGCGATTATTACCTGACTGCGGACCATAAACAATCGCTTTCGTTTCTCAATACAAAAATTATCGCAAAAGTAGATAAACAAAGCGATGCCAACTTTTTGCGTTTATTTAGCAGTAATTTCGATAGTATTTTACGCAGGACTTCGGGGTCTTCAATTTCGATTTCCTCTTCTTTAAAAAACATGAAATTTTCGGCGAGCGCCTCGCAAAATGATACATATTATACGTTTTCCAACGAATCACGTACATTACGGTATCTCCCGGTTGTAACGTTTAATTTGAACCAGCAGAAAATCTGGAAATTGCCGGGATATCTTTCTCTGGATTTATCCTATGCAAGCATTAAACGGCAGGGGAAGAGTTATGAAGCGGATGATGTGATTTACACAACAGATATCCAAACAAACCGTTTGAATATTAATCCATCTTACAGGCTTCGTCTGATAGACGTTCCATGGCTAAATACACTACTTTCTTTCAGTGCGAAAAACAGTTTTTACCCGAAGAGTATAGATCCTGAAACGGATGAAATCGTAAACAAGCCGCTTCACCTTAGCTATCAGACAGTTGTATTGGACTTCAAAGGACCTGTATTTTCCAAAATATTTGAATTCAAGAATAGTAAATTGAAACATTTGATAAACCCGGGAATAACAATTCAATACGTGACAAAGGTTAATCCAGAAAAAAGGGCACAATTAATCCCGGTTGACAATTTTGATAACCCGGATTATTCCTATGTGGGTTTTTATTTTACAACGCGTTTACTTGGGAAGACATCAACACAGAAATCACCTACGGAATTACTTTCATATACGATCTCTCAAGATTATTATTTCGATCCGAAAGAAGCGAATCGAAACCGTCAGGTTAATGGTGTTTACCCGTCTTTTTCAGAATTACGTAATACGTTGAGATTAAGACTTTTTAAATACTTTTCAGTAGATGCAACCGTTAATTTTAACCATTATGCCACAACAGCACCCACTTTTCTCGACCGTTTTTCCCGATTGAATTTGAGCATCGCATATACGAATAAAAAAAGCCCGATTTACGGTAGTTTCAATTATTCGAGATATATCAATATGTACAACACTGAAAAGGATTACTTTAACCGGGATACAATCGGTGGTTCCTTAAACGTGGATGTACCGGGATTTCCTTTAAAACTTGATTCAAAAGTTTATTATGATTTAACAGATAAAGTGTTTAGAAATGCTTCGTTTAAAATATCCTTCGATTATCAGTGCATATACTTTAATACAGAACTTAAACTCTATAAATATCAAAACCGTATCGAAACGCAATTCGATATAGGTATTACCCTTGGAAACTTAGGAATGGTCAAAGATTTTCTCGGATTGGATTAATGGAAACATCGATACTGATAACGGGTTGTTCGGGTTTTCTGGCATCTCATCTGATCAACCGGTTAATCACTCATTCCAAAGAGGGGATAACGTTATATGGGCTTACAGAAGTAAAGACTTTTTCCTCTCCTCATTTACACGTATTTCATGAAGATATTCGTAATCGTCTTGCGATCCACAATATTATTGAAAAAATTCGCCCAAACTTAACTTTTCATCTGGCAGCCATCGCAAATGTGGGATTTTCCTGGAAACACCAGGAAGAAACCTACGGAGTAAACTTCATTGGGACATCGAATTTACTGGAAGGGCTTGGAAAATTTGTTCCGGGTTCCCGGGTTATGTTGATGAGTTCAGGGGAGTTATACGGGGGAAATAATGGAAATCCATGCTCGGAATCGACACATGTAGCAACTCCTACTAATCCTTATGCGCTTTCTAAAGTAGCAATGGAAATGATCGGTGATTTATACGGATTACATACAGAACATGATCTGGAAATCATCAAATTGCGTGCATTTAATTTTACTGGTCCGGGTCAAAGCCGTTTATTTATGGCTTCGGATTTCTCATACCAGATTGCGAAAATTGAAAAAGGAATGGAAGAACGGGTTATAAATGTGGGCAATCTAACTGCTGAGCGGGA
This sequence comes from Acidobacteriota bacterium, assembly GCA_021817755.1. GTDB lineage: Bacteria > Acidobacteriota > Aminicenantia > UBA2199 > UBA2199 > JAKAGC01. The sequence goes on from JAKAGC010000028.1 coordinate 12,455, forward strand.
TTTTTCTGATGTGCGGGATATTGCACGTTATTTACATGAAATTGCATTAAAAGGTCATAATGGGGGAATTTACAACCTGTGTTCCGGAAGAGTTTTTTCTACGCTTGAAGTACTCGATAAATTGCTTTCATTTTCAACAGTAAAAATAGAAAAAAGAGTGGATGCGTCTAAACTCCGACCTGTGGATGTACCGAAACTCCAGGGAGACAATCGTTTAATCCGTGAATCCTTTGGTTTAATTCCAAATTATAATATGGATCAAACACTTCAGGATTTATTGGATTACTGGAGGGAGCGAGTAAACCTGGAAGCAAAGGGCAAAAATGCCTAAAAAGCTTCAGGTTCATTTAGTAACAGATCGATTTCAACTTGGGGGAGGGCTCGAACATATTTTCCAAATTGTAAATGGAATGGGGGAAATTGATTTTTGTGTTTTTGGGAAACCTGGTCCAGGAGTAGACAAATTTAAAAACCTTCCAAATGTTAGAATTCACGACAATGGTTTTGGTATTAAAGACTTAACAGCAAATGAACCGGGAATTATCCATTTTCACCACTTGAAACCGCTTACATGGTATCTAAGTAATCCATTTACCCATCAAAGAAAAATAATTCCTATTATATACACAGTTCATGGTCTTCACATCCACAAATATGAATTCATGGATGGGGTATTGGCGCCTGTCAAATATACATTAAGATTTGAACTGGAAAAACGATTATTAAAAAGAATTCAAAAAGTAATCGCAGTCTCGCGAGAAGATAAAGAATTCATGGAAACGCGTTATGGGGTTCGAGATGTAGAATATATAACGAATGGAATCGATTTTTCACGAATCATTTCAAGTGAGGAAGAGTCGAAAACCAGTATTCGAACGCGTTTGAAACTCCCGGAAGAAAAGTTTATTTTTGTCACTCCTGCCCGTTTAAATTTTCAGAAAGGGCACGATATACTGCTTCATGGAATTGGAGAAATTATTAAAATTATAAAAAAAGAAAAACATAATTGTTTGTTTCTTTTTTTGGGTGCCGGGGAGAATGAAGAAGAATTAAAAGCATTGAATAACCGGTTGGGATTAGGGGAGTATGTACAATTCCTGGGAGAAAAGCAAGGAATATACGATTGGATACGAGCAGGAGATATTTGTTTGCTACCTTCACGATGGGAAGGGTTACCGATCGTTTTATTGGAAGCAGGATTGTTAAAAGTACCGGTTATGGCTTCGGATACGTATGGGAACCGTGAAATCATTAGAAATGAAAACGGAATCCTATTCAAAAATCCGGATTACCGTGCTCTTGGTGAGGCGATTTTGAACGTCCTTAGAGATAGAAAAAATAATGTTCCGAAGTATAAGTGGAATATATATACAGAAAATTTGTTTAATGAGATCAAAAATCACTACAATCCGGATTACATGATAAATAGCCTGCGTAAAATTTATATGGAATTTTAACGGCTTATAATAAACTGGAGAGAGTTTTATTCTGAAAGGGAAGTGACTATATTTGTAACTTCTATTGACAAAAATTGTTAGAATTTTTACATTATGGGGAGAATATCTTTATTAGAATTAGATTGGTTGTGGATATTGGAGAATAAAAAAAACATGGCAAGAAATTTGCTCTTTATAATCGTATTG
>JAKAGC010000029.1 GCA_021817755.1 Acidobacteriota bacterium
CCGATCTATTGGCAGGTTACCGTAATCAATTGTTTATTATCCGAAGCAAACTGGAAGGGGTATGCCGTTGGTTAGAACGTAAAGGCCGTGAGTATGCAGAACGGAACGGGTTGGGGTTTGTTCCAACTTTTATTAATGCAGGGGATGGCAAGCATGAACATCCTACCCAGGAACTTCTCGATGAATTTACATTGATTGAAGATAATGACTGGAAAACAGATTCACTTCATATTGCACTTGTAGGGGATTTATATCATGGGAGAACCGTTCATTCCAAGGCAGATGGTTTGCAAATTTTCAATAATGTTAAAGTAGACCTGGTGGCACCACCGGAACTCGCTATGCCCAAGCAATATATTGAACGGATGAAACATAATGGATTCCAGTTAAGAGAATTTCATTCGCTGGCTGAATACCTCTCACAACCCGATATCGCAAATCGGTTTTATTTTACACGGCCTCAACTGGAACGTATGGGTGAAGATATTCTTAAACGTCAGCAGGAATTAAGAGAGAAAATTATTTTCAAACAGGAATTCATCGAAAAACTTCCCCAAAATACTTACTTTTATCATCCATTACCCAGACATAAAGCTCATCCGACTATTCCGACATTCCTCGACAACACCCCGTTAAATCATTGGGAAACACAATCGATTAACGGTATGTTTGTACGTATTATCCTGCTCGCCGCAACTTCGGGGAAGATCGGTGAGGACTTTTCAGGCCAAACGGTAATTCGTACCGATTATTCCGATGATTTTATCCAGGAAGTTACACCCGATAATACAAAGGCAAAAACCTTTAAAGAAGGAATCAATCCTCTGGCAAACGGTGTGGTTATTGATCGGTTCTGCCGCGGTGAATCGAAAGAAGATATCTGGTTATACCTCTTTAAAGCAATGAAAATGATGGGATTCAGCCATTATAAAGGTTCGGTTGGTGTCGGTGAATCCAAGAAAGAACCCGGTATCTACAAAGGTTTGATTTTCTTACCTGAAATAAGTGAATTATCCGATGATGAAATTAAACGGTTGGCCACCATTACGGCTGGGTGCACCATTAATTTCGTAAAAGATAATAAAGTCGCCCATAAGCTCAGGTTAACATCTCCTCCGAGAATCTTTAACATTGAAGGAACCTGCTGTACCAATGAAAATTGCATTTCATTCGGAGCTCATGCAGAAAATGTTCCACCCGAATTCATCCGAAAAGGTGGCAATGGAACATGGGAATGCGTATATTGTGGGACTCCTCACAGGTTCAAAACAATCTGGAAATAAAGATTAGAATTTTCAAGTAATAACGACTTTTTGATGTGGCGCAAACCTCGCTTCGGGGCTTGCGCCAATAAGATGGATTGACACGGCTATTATGCCGGGGGATTAAGAGAAATTTTTTTTCAAAAAAGAGGATTTAAATTCCGGGGGGCAATTAATAAAACTTAGTTGAGGGTTTTAACCCCCCGGATGCGAAATTTGAATTTATTCGATTTCAAACAGGGTGTGATTGGCAAGGATATTATCCCCTTCTTGGACTCCGATATACTTAATTATACCGGATTTAGGGGCACGAATTTCGTTTTCCATTTTCATTGCTTCATGAATGAGAACGATATCGCCTTCTTGTACTTTATCATTGACCCTATAATAGATTTTTTTGATATTACCTGGGATAAAACTTTTCAACACGCTTGATTTGGAAGTTTTCAGAGGTTTTTCTTTGTAATAGAATAACTGATCGATTTTCAGAAGTGAAGCCGAATAGTATTCGCCATTTACATAGATTCCCGTAGGATACCCTTCATTATCTTTTTCGATTTCCACATGGTAGATTTTGTTATTGAGTTTAAAGGATTTAACTTCATTCTCATCATAATCCACAATGGAAATATTGTAATCTGCTTTGTTGATTTTAAGGGTGGTTTCGGAATGGAAGGTAGCGTTATTGGTAATTTCAATATCAAAATTTTTATTTTCGACCTGGAATTTATATTTCATGTTTCACCTCCCACTTATATCCTGTTGAAAAGTCTTTTGAAGAAACCAGGTTGTTTCATATTTTCCAGCCGCGACTTGTAATTTTTCTGTTTGTTTTCCAGGTGGAAAGCGGCAGCCAGAAGCGCAGTCGCAGTGTTAATATCGCTTTCATCGATTTTACGCTTTGAGAAATTGTATTTCAGGTTCAAGAAATCGATAATGGTTTCTCCTTTTGCCAGGAATTCATCCTGCAGCAGGTTTCTAAGAAAAGGAAGATTCGTTTTAATACCTCTAATAATGATATTATTTAAGAAGTTCTTCATACTGTGGATGGAATGGTCACGACGGGAAGAGAAGGTGAGAATTTTTCCAATAAAGGGATCATAAAGAGGTGAAATCATTTCTCCTGTATACAATGATGTCTTGAATATATTCCTGATTGTGGAGTAGCTGTAAAATTCAGTTACCATGCCGGAAGAAGGCTGGAAATTATCACGGGGGTTCTCTGCCATTAATGAAACCAGTATTACATGATGTTTTGGTTTAATTATTTTTACACCGTCAACATGATGAAGAATTTCCCCATTAACAATTGCGAATTGCTTTTTCAAGAAGTTTGAAGCCATGTGAATTTCCGGAATCAGGGTATTAATCTGGAGTGAAGGATTTATTTCCGAGAAGTAAGCTGTATTCTTCTGGATAATAAATTCTACAGAACCGATTCCGACGAATTGGATTTCTTCAATCAATTTTTGAGCATTTCTGTAGAGGGAGGCTCGCATATCTTCTGAAATATTCGGGGAAGATGATTCTTGGAAAATTTTCTGGAAACGGCGTTGGATAGAGGATTCAATTTCAGGGGGAAACAGGATATTGCCTCGTACATCACGGAAAAATGGAATTTCAATGTGGTGAGCATAGGGGAAAAATTCTTCCAGAAAGACGCCATGCTTGCGAATCGCTTCACCTTTAAGCATTTTATCGATACGTTCCTGGGCATCTTTCTTAAATTCAACCAGACGAACGCCTTTTCCGCCTGATCCAACCAGAGGTTTAATCAGTAAAGGAAATTTAAAATCACTCGGGAGGGCTTCAGCCGAAACCGGGGATTTATAAAGAGGTGAATAAGGAACAACCTGTATCCCGATTCGTTCGGCGATTTTCCGGGTTTGGATTTTATCTCGAACCACTTTTAAGGTTTTGGAATCCGGTCCGATAAATTTAATATTGTTTTCTTCACAGAGTTGGGCGAATTCTGAGCTTTCGGAAAGAAAACCATATCCAGGATGAATGTAATCCGCTTTATTCTGGAGGGCTACTTCTAGAATGGCTTCCATATCCATATAGCTATCTTCCAAACGGGAGGAATAAAATTTATAACTCCTATCTGCCAGTTTAACTGCGAGGGATCGGGAATCTTCCGGGGAGTGGAGTAGAATCGTTTCAAGTCCTACACTTTTAAGCGAATCGATAAGATCAAGGGCTATGACACCTCGATTGGGAATAATGACTTTTTTCATCATATCACCACCTGATCCTACAACGGGATATTCCCGTGTTTTTTCCGTGGATTCTCTAATGATTTATGTTCCAGGGATTCCAGTGCTTTGATAAGCAATGGGCGCGTTTCGGTAGGTAAAATGATATCATCGATATATCCAAAGGCAGCCGGGAGTTTCGGATTGGCGAATTTTTCTTTGTATTCCTGGATCAGACGTTCTCTTAAGGTTTCTGGCTGCTCGGAGGTGGAAATATCCTTTTTAAATATAACATTAATTGCACCTTGAGGGCCCATAACGGCGATTTCTGCTGTTGGCCATGCATAAACAATATCTGCTCCAAGGTGTTTGGAGCTCATAACGATATATGCTCCACCGTAGGCTTTACGGGTTATTAAAGTTAATTTCGGTACAGTGGCTTCGGAATAAGCATAAAGCAATTTAGCTCCGTGCTTAATGATACCTAATTCTTCCTGGTCTCTGCCAGGTAAGAAGCCCGGAACATCGACGAGACTAACCAGTGGAATATTAAACGCGTCACAGAACCGGATAAAACGGGCACCTTTTAATGAAGCATTAACATCCAGGGTCCCTGCATAAATATCAGGATTATTGGCAATTATACCAACTGTTTTTCCTCCAAGACGTGCAAATCCTACCACCAGATTCTGTGCGAATCCTTTGTGCACTTCAAGGAATTTCCCATTATCAACGATTAAGGAAATCAATTCTTTTACATTATACGGTTTATTCGGGTTAACAGGAACGATTTCGTTTAGTTTATCTTCCATTCGGTCAAAGGGATCGTTTGCTGGAGCCGCAGGGGGGCTTTCAAGATTGGAAGATGGGATATAGCTCAGTAATTCTTTTACCATATCCAGGGTATTTTTCTCATCACTGCCTACAAAGTGGCAGACTCCCGATTTTTCAGAGTGCGTATCGGAACCCCCAAGGTCATCGAAGGTAACTTCTTCTTTATTTACCGCTTTAATAACTTCAGGTCCCGTTACAAACATATGCGATTTATGTTGTACCATAAAAATAAAATCGGTAATTCCAGGTGAATAAACGGCGCCACCTGCACAGGGGCCCATAATTACCGAAATCTGCGGAATAACTCCGGATGCCCGGGTATTCCTGTAAAAAATATCACCATATCCCGCAAGACTGCTGATTCCTTCCTGGATACGTGCACCACCGGAATCATTGATTCCGATTACCGGAGCTCCGGCTTTTAATGCCAGGTCCATTACATTTACGATTTTCATAGCGTGCATTTCGCCAAGTGATCCACCCAACACGGTAAAATCCTGAGAAAAAATATACACAGTGCGATCATGAATCTTTCCGAATCCGGTTATTACACCATCTCCGAAATATTTCTTGCTGTCCAGTCCAAAATTCGTAGAACGATGCTGAATGTAGCTTTGAAGTTCGACAAAGGTACCGGGATCGAAAAGGTATTCGATTCTGTCCCGGGCGGTCATTTTTCCGCTTTTCCGCCTTGAATCCAACTTATCAAGACCACCGGCAGCATCTTTCTCTTCACGTAACTTTTTGAGTCCTTTAATCATATTTTTCATATTGCGTCCTTTTAGAAAGGTGAATTTTATACTGTTTTTAAGTAAAAAGCAAATTTTTTTTTATCTCCCCGGCTTTCCGGATAAAAAGACAGACGATTATATTATCATGTCTGTGCCCGGATTTTCGTTTGATATTCTACTATATTTGAAGGTTTGGATTTAATTGGTTGATGATGTCCCCGGTTCATTTTTTTTCGGTGGTACCGAAAAAGGAGTATAGTAAATTTTATCTTCTACTATCTTATGAAGTACTTTTTGCTCTTTTTCAAGGACATCTATATATTTAAAGAGTTCCTGTTTATTTTTTCCCGTCATGACTTCCAGGTCTTCAACCGTGATGGGACGGCGTTTTATTGTATTTAAAATATTATTTTCTAAATTTTTACTAAAAGATGAAATTTCGTTTCGTTTCTGAATACGTTTGATTATTTCAACAGGTAGATCGTTCCAATCATTCATTATTTTTTCAAGGGTTTTCATATCTGCCGGATGGATATCATCGTATGCCGGTGGACGATCCAGTGAATTTAATTGGATTTTATCCGGGTTTATTTTCTTTGCAGCCTCGTAGAGCTTGGCGATTTCGTCATCGGTATCATTGATATTTTTTGCAATGAAAATCTCAAGCCAGATTTTCCCCTGGAACATTTCTCTAAATTGAATTAAACCCTCTATTATGGATTCGATCTTTAAATCAGGATGAGATTTGTTGATGCGAGAAAATATATCATCGGAAGCGGCATCCAGGGAAGGTAAAACAAGATCAGCCTGAGATATTTCTTCCCTGACTTCTTTTAAATGAAGAAGTGTTCCGTTGGTAATAACGGCAATTGGTATGGAAGTCATTTCTTTAATTCCAGAAATAATTCTTCCAATATCAAGATTCAAGGTTGGTTCTCCCGAACCCGAAAATGTAATGTATTCGATATGGGACTCCTGGGATAATGCCTCTTTAATTTGTTCCAGGATAATCCTCGGTTCCATAAAACGTTGGCGTGTGCAGGTCAAATCCGTTGTTTTGCCGCATTCGCAATAGAGACAGTCCAGATTACAGGTTTTATAAGGGATAATATCGACGCCTAATGATATTCCAAGGCGTCTGGAGGCAACGGGGCCAAAGACATATTTTATCATGATAATCCTTTTAAATTCTTGTAGAATCAGTAGAAATACGAACTTTCGATTCCGGGGTTAAGGATTCCGGGTCTGAGATTTGGGACACCGGAGGGAGAAGCAGTACAAAACGCGTGCTGCCTCTCTCTCCAATGAGTCATTGGAGTATTTTGACGGAATATTACTATTCCAGGTCTATTGAACTTTTGGTTTTTTGTTTACGCTTGGATTCCATTTCGTTCCATTTTCTCATACATGGAGCGTCTTTTCCATCGATCATCGAGCAAGAAAGATATTCGGCGATGTATTGGATGCAAGCGCGGATTGCTTTACCAATCGGGGTTTTTTTCGTTTGTTCTCCAGCGATGGAGAAATTTCTTACATCAAGTCCGGCACCAATGGATGTACCTTTGACGGTTGCTTCTATTGTACGGGCATCAACGATTTCGCCGGTTTCCGTATCAACCACTTTTACATCAACAGCGATATAGGTTTTATCTTTGCTTCCGCCGAGTTTGAGGCCTTTAAACCGTACAGAGCCTCCTTTCGATTCTGATGCTTCGAAAGCTGAAACAGTACCGGCGATCAGGTACTGGGCGCCTTTTAGCTTTTTCATTTTTACTTTTGTTTCTTTGCTGACTCGCCCGGATTCGCTTAAATCCTGTTCTCCAAGCACTGCATTTATTTCATTACGTTCCAAAATTGTGAACGCATCTGTGCTTACCAGTTCGGAAGCCAACATATCCTGGAGTTCATCGGCTACGCTGGAATGCCACCACCACATACCGGCCACATGATTGGTGAATCTTAAAACCCCAATCCGAGGTCTTTCATCTGCTCCATAAGTTATTGAAGTTGTTACAACTAGGCTTATGAGTAACACTAGTAATAGGCTCTTTTTCATGATTCCTCCTTTATAATATCATAATAAAGATTATAATGAATTCATCTCAAAATGTCAAAGAGAATTAATGCGAATCTAAAAAATTGGTGCCTTGACACCCTTTAAATCCCGTTTTTCCCTGGTTCTCCTATCAAATTTGTACCGAACCGGAAAGATCGAAACCGCCTATAATCAACAATTTTTAAAAAAACAAATAAGAGTTGGAATAATTAGAGGTGAAACAGTGACTCCACACCGTTTCGATCCCCAGTTTTTAATCCAATCAGTCCTTTAAGGATAACGTCAAATCCCTTCTCATTAATAATTCGCTCTACCAGCTCGGAAGCCAGGCAATATCCATCGTGATTTTTTTCACGATCCCGAGATGAGATCATTTTATCCAGAATTTCAGAGGAAAAGAACGTATTCTTTTTCTCCTCTCCTCCATTTAGACGCTGCATACAGTTCAGAGAATCTTTTCCACCTGAAAAATGCAGAGCAAGTCCCTCATTCAACCATAGGGGACATCCCTTCCCACAAATTTTCTCAATACAGTAATGGATGAATTCATGAAGAACCGTTTCCTCAAAAATTCCACGTTCTTTTAATATATAAAGCGGTTGTAAGTAAATGATTGGAAATATGTAATGTCCCCCATTCCACCAATTCGCATTAGTACGTGTTGTAAACTCCACAACATCCTTACATACCATTACTTCCAACCGTGAATTTATATCCAATTTGAACAATGGCAAAAATCGCTCCGCTCCTTCATCAAGCAGAGTTTCGATCTCTTGCAATTCTATTTCCGAAACCACCCCACGAATATCGTATTCCATCCCTGATAATGATATTGAAAAAAAAATCGTTATTATAACCAGGATAATCAGGGTTCTCAATTCATTGTCTTTCATGGTTGGTAATTTTTAATCCCATCGAATCAGGCTCTTTTTCTAAACCATCTAAATCATTAAAATCATCGCTATACTTATCGCCGTTGAACCCCGGTGTGCTTACCGGTAAACTTAGTGCAGTACGGAACTTCTCATCGATCATTCCATAATTGTCAATTTCAGTTCCAGGAAAATATATTCTCAGGATATCCACACAATTTTTCCCACTCATTGCCAACCCCCTTGCCCCATACTGGCATAACCCTACCCCGTGCCCAAGACCCTTTCCTGAAAACGTAAACACATTTCCATTTTTCTGAAGAGTAAAGTTTGCACTTTTTATACTGTTCCATCCCAATATCCGACCCATTTTAATATGAAAATCTTCTCCCTTCATTGTTATTTCTCTTTTTCCAGGGAAGATAAAGGCCATTTTCTTTATCCATCCTGCTGGGTCTACATCTTTTAAAACCATATCCAACGGGCGTTCACCAATTGTATTTTTTATTGCATCAAATAATCTGTTTTCGTCGATTTTAAAGGTCCAACGGTAATGCGGTGATTTTCCACAACGTTCACCATCATTGATCGGCTTCAAGTAAGGAATCTCTTTATCTTCCCAAACCCCACGATAAGAAGTCGTAAATCCCCCGCATGTGGAATGATAAAACACACTGCACAATTTCCCTTTGTGTATCAGAACCTGTCCACTAGTTTCACTTAAAATACGGCGGATGATTTCTCCTCCCGCCGTATTACCAATATAATGCTGACAGTGGGTCGTATCGCAAAAATCAGTGTCACCGTGACGTTTTAAGTTATTCAAAGCAAATGTCCGGCTTAATATTGCCTGTACTTTCAGTAATTCATCCCTTTTTAAATTATTTTTTTTTTGTGAAGGTGGCTCATTATCATCTACCATTCCCATTTCACAACCGATGACACCTTCCAGGTAATCTCCCAACCTCAATATGTTATTTGTTTCCAGGTATCCGTTCCCCGGTTTGATGGAAATCGCTCCCTTGTACTCCCGAGATTCCGAATTCTTTTGCCGGATTTGAATAACCCCCTGCGGTTGAGTATTTTTGATTTCAAGGTGATTAAAAATCTGCGGTTCTCCACCATCTGTGATTAACTGCAATATACCCCCTGTGCCATAATTTACCTGCAATGTCTTTGCGTTTATTTTTATTATCCCTTCTTCTCCTTCACCCGAAATGGAAAGCAGACCGAATCGTCCCGAGATATCCAATTGTTTCGGTTTTAGAATAGAAAATAGCGAAACAGAAACTATTTCCCCATCTTCATCTAATTTTTTAAGCTCTTCCGCTACCTGAAGCCCCACAGGCAGTGCATCTTTACTTCCTGAACCTCTCATTTTAAAAACCAGTATCACCAGGTTCCGGTTTTTTAACGGCAGGTACCCCACAAACCATGCATGAGTACTAATCCCATCCTCACCCGGAGCCGTTCCTGTTTTTGCGTAACCCCCTGTTGCCTGGAAATATCCCGCTGATGTTCCTGTTTCTGCTCCCTGCCAAAGTGCTTTACGAATAACACCATAGCATTCCCCATACTCCAATTTCTCTTTTACCACCGTTTGCTTGTTTCCTAAAGTGGGGACAACAACTTTTCCTCCGTTTACCACAGCCGCAAACGCAGTTATCATTTGAACCGGGGTTACCAGTAATTGCCGGCTTATTCCTGAAGCCGCCTTTACTTTTTCCAGGTGGTCTCCATACTCCGGCAAGGTTCCCATTGCTTCTTCTGACCAATCAATACCCGTCTTTTTCCCAAATCCAAATGACCGTAAAAAACGAAAATATTCATCATATCCAATGGAGTCGATTAACTGGGAAACCTGATAAAAATAAACATTACATGATTCCGAAATCCCCCTGTATAAATCGACTGCACCATGCCCTTTTTTGTCCCAGCAATCCAGATCTTCTCCTCCCAATTTATAAAATCCGTTGCAATGAAAGGTCGTAGAAGGTGAAATAATATTTTCTTTTAATCCGAATAAAGCTGTATATAGTTTTATCACGGAACCCGGGGGGAAAGTGGATTGCATTGCATCTACAGGGTTATCCATACGGATTATTTTCCCTGTATCCGCATCCATAACAATAACCACGGATTCACCGGCTTTCACCCATAATGAGAAAAGGAAAAAGCCGGTACTTAAAGCAAAAATAATCCGTGAGAACCCATTATATTTATGGCGCATCAATTTCGCTGCCCAGTTTCCCGATATTGAATTTTCCTACTTCAAAGGTATCATCTGTTTTAACCAGTACTTTTTCAAAATAATACCGTTTTTCAAAATCCGTTCCTTCAAAGAGAATGACCTGGACTTTTGCCAGTGTTTGCGGATAATCATTACTGGAAAAATAATGAACCATAACCGTGTATTCTCCAGAAGTCGCATTCGACTGCGTAAATACTTCCGGGCCATATCCATTCGTAATATCCACATCCAATTGCCCTCCGTCCGGGGATTCCTTTGCTCCATAATAACAATCGAATCCCGCAGGGTTTTTCACATGCAGATCGATATCCGTTCCGTCCGTATCCCACGAAAGAATAATTTTGATGTCTTTCTTCGGTACTTCACTATAAAGTACTACCTGGTCCGAATAAATGCGCCCATTTTTCTGGACCTGTACAATTATCGAATTACTGCCCGGAGATAGAACCAGTTTCTCGTTAACTTCCTGATCTCTAACTCTCACCATGCGAGAGCTTCCGTTTTCCAGTAAATAAGCGAACGCCACATCCGGATCAGAGATATGCGCATTTAATTCAAGCAGACGATCTCCCGACCAACCATTTAATGGTTGAAGAATTTTTACTATGACCGGTGCTGAAACCGCCTTTTTTTTATCTACTCCATACACATCCGGAGAAACCAGAAAAAGAAACAGACTCGCTGCCCACACGACACTCATTATCTTATAAATTCTACCATTTCGTTTCATGTTGTTACCTTGACATTCTTTTTTTATTTATTATCGTTTCCCACATTAACATGGAAACGTTTTGAAAGAGCAAACCGGTTTTCATAATACATCGAACGGATAGTCGAAGCGTTCACTTCATAGCTCCCTTCCAATGCTGCTCGCATTATATAGAAAATCGTTACCGTTTTGTTGGCATTCAATTCACTAAAAAAGAATACCATTCGATTATCCCGGATTTCTTTATACGTAATTGCCCGGTTTTCAAGAAGAGTATCCGTAATCCATTGATCCTTAAAATTGTAGCCATCATTACGTTCGATTACCTGGAATCCCGCAGGGATAAAATCTTCCAGCATCATGTAATCATAAGCTTGCTTCGCGCTGATATTGATCTGAACCAGGAACTCCTCTCCCGGAACAAACGTAATGTTATCACTCGATTCAATGGGTGTATGTTGATATAGAAAATCCGGTGTTGACGTCATCCTGTAGTATTTCCGCTGAACAGTTAACGGCCCTGTCCGGGTTTCCACATCCGATTCGGTTGTGAAATAGTTAATTTCCATAGTCATGTACATTTCCGAATCTGATTTTTTTTCTATTTCCAATGTATTTTCGCCTTTATTCAATTCGTTATAAGGCAAGTATGTATTCGATTCACCATTATCTGCATAAATTTTATCTACGGTAACCGTATGCCACGTTTTACTATTCAGCCGGAAACGTACCGAATCCGAATTACGTTCTTTGATTCCTTTGCGTGCGATTATTTCTGCCAATGCAATCGCTGCCGCCGCTGTATCCCGGGTCGAATTCCACCGCTCACCGTTTCGCTGATTCATCAACCAGTTTACTCCCATAAAAATACGCGGATCCTGTGGGCGGACCGTAATGATTGCCTGAAGTGCATAAGCAGTTGTCGCAATGCTTTCTTTCTCAGTCAACAACCTGTATTTTACCTGATCGCTCCAATATCCGGTATTTAATGCCTTATCGAAGGTCCCACGAGATAACAGTATATCTGCAAGTGTTCCCGCTTCTGCCTTTTTGCCGGCACGGGAAGCAGCCAGGGTTAACAACGCCAGACTATAATTGGAAAGCGTATTTCTAGTTTTATATACATCCATAATGATCGATACCGGGGCACGGTCTGCCAATGCCAGTGTATAAAGTCCAAATACTTTGCTTGAAATTGGAATCCCCGGATTGCCCATCATTTTTTCAATGACTCCGATTCCTGCATTATATACCTGTGAATCAACTTTGTATCCAAGATTACGTGCCAGGGTCAAACCATACATCACATAAACCGTCATATACTGGTCCCCTTGTGCTTCATTCCACCATCCCCAGTTCCCATTATGCTGAAAACTTATCAGCCGGTTAATTCCTGAGTTGATATATCCTGATACTTTATTTTTCAATTCCACATTGGAGATTTTAAGTTTGTCCAGTATTCCTGCCAGAACCACATCCGGTAAGAATCCACTCATGGTTTGTTCCACACAACCGTATGGATATTCTGCTAAATAGTTTAGCGAGGAAAGTAACGCCCGGTAAATCCCCGAATGAAAATATATTGGTGCTTTGATGAACCGGTTATATCCATCTTCTGTCAGATTGAATTTCAATATTTTTTGCGTTTCAGAAGGCTCAAAGGTATGGGTTAACGGCTGTACTTTTTCAACACCATACGGAGTAACAGGCACTGTTAATTTTATACCATCACTGACAGCAGCCGATTTCGCTTCTGCCGCGATAATCACTTTTATTTTATTGTATATTTTGACTTTTGCATAAAGTGTTGTTGAACCATAGGCGTTCAGAGAAAATGAATTCGGAACAGTGGAGGTTATTTTCCCACCCTGAATATCCATTTGGAAAGAACCCTTCATTGGTTGAGCCGTCGTATTTCTTAACAATACCGGTAATAGAATTTCATCGCCTTCCGTAAAGGTTTGCGGCGGATCCAATTGTAAGACAAGATCTTTTCGTGAGACCACTTTTTCAATAACGCTGCCGATACGCGTTTCTTTATCCACCACTCGTGCCGTAAAACGCCATTGGGTAATATTGTCGGGAAGAACAAAACTCACCGAAGCATTTCCGTCAGCAGCCGTATTTACTGCCGGTATCCAGTAACATGTATCTTTGAATTGATCACGCAACTTTCTCTCAAATATCGATTTAAAACTCGATAGCCCACTACTCGGCTTCATTTCCAGTGCTGCCAATTCTTGTTTTAAATCCTGACTGTACCCGTAAAAATTAAATACTAACGAATTCCCAGTACGCACATTGTTTCGCTTACGTGAATAGAAAAACTTCTGCATATCTACCACCAGCTCCGGGCTGATTGCATATATCGCTTCATCCACAACTCCCAATGATACTTCTGCTTGCACCGGGTTATTCTTGTAATCTACTACTTTTATCCTTGCATTTACAGTATCTCCCGGTTTATATAATTTTTTCTCCGGTGTTACCATTACTTTCAAGAATTTCTCTGCCGGTGGTATGATTATTGTTTTTTGTTTCTGGTAAAAGCGATCCTCATATACAGCAGCCGCCTGAATAAAAATATTCGGGGTGTAAAGAGTTTTAAGTGGAACATCAATTATACAAGAGTTCCCGGTAAACTTTTCCACTTTATATGAATAGAGATTCCCTCCCTCAACCGTAAACAAGAATGGAATATTCGGAATCCGGGAAAGAATAAGGAAACGGGCTGTTTCATTTGAACGATAATTGGATTTATCCGAAACAATTTCGATTCCTTCTCCCGCATATCCGACTGCTTCTCCCGCAGATGCAATCCAGATGGAGGTTGTTGCCTGGATGACATGATTCAATGTATCCATAGCACGAGCCACAAGAACAATATGACCGCTTTTCGATGCACTGAATTTGACCAATCCCACACCGTTTTTATCACATTGAATATTTTTTGAATAAATAACCGTTTCAATAGGTTCACCCGAATTTTTACCATTCTTCCCCGCATTCTGAGGCACCATATGAACCGCTTTAAAATCGATACCCGCGGCAACCGGAGTGTTATTTAAATCCCGGGTTCTAAATGTTACTGTTATTTCCTGGTTTTTCGGATAAACAAGCCGGTTACTGCGAAGGGCAATATTGAATTGACCCGTAGACGTTCTAACC
>JAKAGC010000643.1 GCA_021817755.1 Acidobacteriota bacterium
CCGGTTTTCCCCATCTTCATTTTGAATTGCATGATAAAACAGGAGCAGCAATTAATCCTTTTCAATATTTAAATATTCCAACCCCTGATACGAGAGCTCCTGTACTTCGGTCACTTATTTTGAGAAACCGAGAGAGTGCTTCTATTAATGGACTAATAGAAGATTTCCGTTTCAAATTCAAAAAAAATGGGGTTGAAGGAATTTATAAAATTGTCGAAAATGTCATAATTAGTGGTGATTTCGATATGGTTCTTGAAGCATATGATCCGGCTAATTCGCGCCATTATGTAGCTCCTTATGAAATTACCGTCTATGTTGATGATTATATGTGTTACCGTTTATCTTTCGACCGGATTAAGAAAGATGATAATAATCAGCTATCCTTTGTATATGATGTCGGGTATTCCAATTCCGGATGGTATTTCTTTAATCTGTTCCCCCAAAAGGGATTTGCTCTTGAACAAAAACACTTCCCGATGAAGGATGTCCTTGAACGTTTGGATTCTGGAAAACATGAAATTAGAATTCTTGTAAAAGATAATTTTGATAATCAATCTGCGGGTCTTTTTTATTTCTATAAAGTTCCTGATCCTCAAATTGCAATCTCCGGTGTAACGATGATTCGTGAAAAAGGTGAACCTACATATCGGTTGCAAGCTCAAATCGATGCATTACGATCTGATCCGACCGGGGAAATACGAATGATTGTATCCGACTATAATGGAAAAATCATTTCAACAGGTATGTTGAATTATCAGAATTTAACTGAACCTCGTGAATTTATTTTAAATGGTATTTCCTCAAATGCTGCATACCTGGATTTTAATTTTTATTCCAATGGGATAATGTATCATTGTCATCGTGTGCTTTTAAATGCTTCCCGTCTGTCTTCTATCACACGAATCCCTTTAAATATGGTGATAAGAAGAGGAGAGGTGTTTATAGAAATTATGGATAAAAATATTGGAGAGGAGAATATTCGATTAATGGCCCGTCAGGCCGGGAAATCCATTGAAGCTGCCCCTAGAGTTGGAACACGGGGGGTTTATTTTACTTTTGTTCCTCCTGCTCCTGGATCGGATCAACCGGTTTTATTGAATTTTTCAATTTTGAAAGACAATGAAAAAATGGTAGAAATACAGGAACGGGTTAATCTGATTTATATGATTCCAGGAGTGAAGCAAGAATACACATTGGGAGATTTCATTCTGGAAGCAGATCCCGGATCGGTGAATGAACCAAGAGTTTTAAAGTGGGAAGAAGTGAATTATTCCTCCCGTTATCCTCTGTTATCAAAAGAGATTAGCCTTTCTTCCACAGCATTTATGTTTATGGATAGGGTAGCATTTAAAATTAAAAAGAATCTCCCGAAACCACAACAGGTAGGAATATTTAAATATCGTTTAGGTGGGTGGCAGGCGATTCCGACTCAATATAATTCCTCATCCAAGGAATACCGTGCACGTGTATTGACTCCCGGTACAGTAGCGTTAATGAGAGACAATATTCCTCCTGGAATCCGATTTGTCGGTGCAGATTCCCGTTTTGTTTCAACGGTAACTAAAATAAAAATCAGACTTACTGATGCCGGAATGGGAGTGAATGAAGAGTCTATTATTTTGTATCTCAATGGAAAACGAATTTGTAGAAATTTCGACTGGGATTATGATCCGGATTACCGAACTTTTGAGATTCGGGACCTTTCATGTTTGAGAAAAGGTAAAAATGAATTGCGTGTAAAGATCAGGGATAATGCAGGAAATAAAACTGAAAAGTCATTTCATTTTAAATTGAAATAATCCTGATTAGATTTTAGTATATAAATTTGAGGAAAAAACCATTTAGGGGATTTGCATTTCATTTTTTATATATGCTACAATATCATTTTAATTTGATCAAAATGGAGGAAAAAATGGGGCCGTTAGGAAAAAAAATTAAAGATATGGATGAATTTGATCTACAAATCTATAATTATCAAAAAGAAATTCTGACTAATCTCAATTCAAATAAAGGTTGGATTCGACGGCTTTATTCCCGTTTTATTAAGGTTTTCTCAACAGGACCACGTTCAGAAGTTGCTCATAATTGGCTTGTGACTTGCGAATTTGTTCAAAGAGCTGAAAAATTTATTAAAACAAATTATCCCAATGATGAAATAAAAATTATCACACTCGCTACTATTCGTGCTTATCTGGATATTGTCGTTTATGAACGGGATTTCGCGCAAGCATGGTCATATGTGAACCTGGCATGCTGCCTTCTCCCATTAGTAGTAAATGAAAATGAATTGGAAGCGTGTGTCTTTCATACAACCAGAAAATGGACGCAGAATAAGAGTCTAATAACCGATATCAAAGAAAAATTGGCTAACGCCGAAAGTAATAATGACCTTGAATCAGTAAAAAAAATACTAAGCAGTGTGATCCCCGAAATCGAAAAAATGGATACCTCACTGGATATATCCTGTTCAGAAGCACAGGTAGTAACAAGCCCACCTCAAGAAGTAGGTGTGGATACAGTTTCATTTAAAGAGGATAATCGTACCCGGATATTCAGACTTCAAATGATGGAAGCGAATAAAAGGAATATTGCCAATCGATAGATTTCATTGAAACTATCCCTTTGGCGTTCTCTGGGATATTGGATACTATTTAGTTTATTAATAGCTATAATCGTTGCAGAAATTTTATTTGATGAATCGCATCCGACAGGAAAGCTCATTAATATCCCCTATGTATTTGCAGCATTTCTCGGGTTTTTCGGCGGAGGACTCAGTGCCTTTCTGACTACCCGTGATTCAGTCATATCTATCACAAATTACGAGTTAATCCGCACTCACACAATTTTGAGAATGATTTTGGGAGCAGCAGGTTCGTTTGTGGTTTTAGTGGCCACCCAGGCCCTTAATCTGAATTCGACTATGGGATCGGTAAACGATAATTACGCTGTCTTTATTGCAGTATGTATTGCGGCAGGGTTTTCAGAAAGATTATTTATAAGTGCTCTTGAAAAAATAAGCGATAATCTGAAGATTAGCTCCGATGATAGCATGGAAAAAGCTTCTTCAACTCCTCAACCAGGTAATAAACCAAGCTAATAAATCGGGAGAATTCAGTTTCGAGAGGCTAGGGGCAATTTCATAAAATTGCCCCCGGGTAATCATGTTAACATTTTATTGGTTTTGGCTGTCTCAACAAGCTTAATATATTCCACTACCAGGGAAGGCAGGGGAGATCACATGTATATCCATTGCAAGTGGGGCATGTTGCACACGTCTCCATATTGCATGTATATTGACATGATATTAAGGGATATGTTCCTCCACATGTTTCGGGA
>JAKAGC010000644.1 GCA_021817755.1 Acidobacteriota bacterium
AATTCTCGGTATTATCATTAAACCCGTAAATCAATTGCTCTTTTTCATCCGGAGATAACATCTCGATATCGAAAATTTTAATATTTACATCCGATATTGCCTGCTGCAAAATAGAGATAAAATGACGCGAAATGCCTTCAACAAATTTTCTGGAATAACCATCCGCATTATAAACCAGTTCCCCTGTAATATGTTCTCCTATTCTTTCAAACCGGAATGAAAGATTACCCCCTATCTGGCGGGTATTTTCTTTATCATGAATATTCATCAAGGCACATGCAACCGTAGAAATATGATAAAAATTCTCACTTAAAATCCCCGGTAAATATTCTACCAGTTTTTCATACGGATAATCCTGGTTATCATAGGTTTCTAAAACCGTTGCCCTGGTTTCCAGTAATAAATCCTTAAACGTGCTTCCCTCATGAAGAGTTCCCCTCAGAAATAAAATGTGATTCATAGTCTCCCTGGATACTTTTAACATATTAATGGGAGATAGAATGATTGATTCCGAATTCGATGTGTAGCGTTGAAGTAGTAATTTTAACACAGCTACAATACATATATATATCGAAAGATCTGAACCCTTACTCAATTTTATTAAACGTTGAGTTAAATCGTCAGAGAAAGGAATTATAACTTGCTCTCTTCTTTTTCCATAGCCCGATGAAGGCAGGTCCGGTGCAATGGATGTTCCGGTGATTTCTTCGGATAATTTTTCTTTCCAATATTCCCGCTGCTTAATAAAATGAGAACTGAGAAGAAGCATATTTTGATCTTTTTTTTCTATCATATATTATCTCTTAAAAATGTAATAATCATATTCCTTAAAAAGAACACCAAAATAAAATTTACCAGGATTAATATTATCAAAGCGTATTCTCCTTAGAAATCGAATTCAGCTTCCAAAGCCGAATCGGAAGGCTGTTTTTCCGGGATGGAACGTAAAAATAATTTCTCCTGCTGTAGGAGAATTTTTTTTATGACCTCTTCTTTTTCTTTCTCATCCAGGATCTCGAGTTCGTGGATTTTCTTATCCGGATTTTCTAATACCTGTGAAACCAAATTTTTAAAATACATGGAAAATTTTTCAATGGTTTCTATTTTAAATAATGCAGTACGGAAAATTAAGCTAAAATTTATATTATCGTTTACTTCACCCACTACAAGCATAAGGTCGAATTTTGCATCAGTGGATTCAACACCGAAAGGACTGATTTTAAGACTGTCCGAAATTTTCTCCAATGCTTCATTTGAAAGAGATCTGTCTACATTACGGAATGAATACATAATGTCAAATAGTGGATTTCGACCAAGTTCTCGTTGTTTTACGACTTTGTCGACAAGATATTCAAATTGATAATCCTGGTTATCGAAAGCCCGAAGTGCCTTTATTTTTACTTCTTCCAGGAATTCCTCAAAGGTCTTATTTGGAGCCGGATAATTTCGTATAACAAGCGTATTGATAAACATTCCTATAACCGTTTGCAAGTCGGCATGTCTTCTTCCCAGGACATCCGTTCCGATTATAATATCTTCCTGGCTACTAAGTTTATGTAAGAAAATATTCAGAAGTGAAAGGAATAGCATAAAAAGAGTCACCTCATTTCGGGTTGCCAGTTCTTTTAATCGTATGGAACTTTCTTTATTGAAATAGTCTTGAACCCGGCTACCCTCGATGCTCATTTCATTTTTTCGTTCAAAATCCAACGGTAAATCCAGTAGAGGAAGTTGGCCACTAAATTCTTTAAGCCAGAATTCTTCCTGTTTTTGAATTTCTCCGGAGCGAATCAGTTTATTGTGCCATTCGGAAAAATCTTTGTATTGCAATGATATCTCCGGTAATGGTTTACCTTCATAGAGCATAAGGAGATCCCGTATAAAAATTTGGGTGGAAGTAGCATCAGAAATAATATGATGCATATCCACCATTAACAGGTGATTTTCTTCATTCAATTTGATGAGGCCGGCCCGGATGAGAGGGGGAATTTCCAGATTAAACGGTCTAATAAAATTTTTAGCTACTCGCATGGCTTCATCTTCGCTGCTTTCATAATAATCGATATCAAACTCTATATTATCCCGAATATGCTGCATAGGTTCGCCTTCGATAAGGACAAAGGCTGTCCGAAAGCTTTCATGTCGCTGCACAATCCCTTTGAACGCATCACGTATACGAGAAGTATTAAGGGAACCTTCAAGTTTCACCATAACAACAGGGAGATTATACTCTATGCTTTCAGGATTCATCGTTTGAAGTAGGAAAATTCGTTTCTGAGCGGAAGAAAGCTCGTAATAGTCTTTTTTATCCGCCTGTTCAATAGTATTAAACATATCTTTTTGGGTTTCCCGGATGTATTTTCCCAAATGGCGAACAGTGGGATTTTTGAATACCTGGCTTAGAGGAATTTTGACATCTAATTTTTTGTGAACCATATTACTCATTATGGTAGCTGATAATGAATGGCCGCCTATTTCGAAGAAGTTTTGATCGATTCCAATGACGTCTCGTTTCATTTTCAGGATTTCCGACCAGATATCCACCAATACGTTTTCTTCTCGATTTCCTGGTGGAGTATAGAGTAAATCTGTATCCATTTGTGGCAACGGAAGTGATTTTCGATCGATTTTTCCATTTGTAGTAACTGGAATCTTTTTCATTTGAATAAAATGGGTGGGAATCATGTAATTGGGCAATTTCCCGGACAAGAATTCTCGTAATTCGGAGGATTCGAGTTCTTGTAATGCTTCAAAATAGGCACATAAGGAAAATTCGTTTTCCATGATTTCAAAGGGAATAACAACAGCTAATTTTATATATTCATGTAGTAAAAGTTCATTTTCAATTTCACCCAATTCTACCCTGAATCCTCTAATTTTTACCTGGAAATCTATCCTGCCGCAATATTCGATGATTCCTTCCGGGAGCCACCGGGTGAGATCACCGGTTCTATAAAGAATTTTCATTTCTGTCATTCCGGGTTGGTTGAAAAGTACGAATTTTTCTGCTGTCAATTCCGGTCGATTGAGGTATCCACGCGAAACATTATTGCCTCCGATACAGAGTTCCCCGGTAACTCCAGGAGGTAGTAACTTCCCAAAGGAGTCTAAAATATACACTTGTTGATTGGGCATCGGGTTTCCGATTGGAATTGATATCAAGTCATCGATATTCTCTTTTGAAAGCGAAAAAAGTAATGAATCGACACAGCATTCGGTGGGACCGTAAACATTTGTAATTTTAATTTCAGTACCATTGAAAAAATTAAGGAAGTCTTCCACCAATTTTTTTGAAAGAGCTTCTCCTCCGATAATAAAATTCTTTACAAC
>JAKAGC010000645.1 GCA_021817755.1 Acidobacteriota bacterium
ATCCATGATATTTACAGACAACCCGGGAAAGTACTCTGGCTCGGAACTGATGCCGGACTGCTTCATTATGACATCGAAACCGGCAAAATAACAGAATATCCCAAACCATCCGAGTTTTCCACTGCCTGGGTATATAAAATTTTTGATGATAATCATAAAAATATCTGGTTCAGTTCCAATAAAGGATTATTTTGTCTTCCCTCTATTTATACCAATAATGATAATATAATGGGAACTGCTGCCGAACCTGCCCGGTATTACCATTTCCTGGAAAGCGACGGTCTCAGAACAGCCATTTTTACCGGAGATTATCAACCCGCAGGGTGGAAAGACCCGGAGGGAATCGTCTGGCTCCCTTCTGCATCCGGGTTGGCTTCTTTATATCCTCCTCTCGTTAAAACCGCTTCAATATCTGTTCCTGTCAAAATAGAATACATTATTGCAAATGGGAAACGTATTATACCCTCACCTCGAAATAGTCCCACCTATATACCTTCCCCCCAAAAAATTACATTTTATTTTCACGCACTCAACCTCAACGGTTTTGAAAACCTCCAGTTTAAATGCAGGCTCGAACATCCCTCCGGTAGCGAAAATAAAGTGACCGAAACCATTCTCGATCATTCCAGGAACAGAATTTCCTATGAAAAGTTAAATTACGGCAGATACCGGTTTTCTATTAAAGCAGGAAATGAAGATAAAGGTTGGAGTTCCATGGAAACCGAATTCTTTTTTTATACCGGATCCGGTCTTCCCTTGAGTGAGAAACTTTTACTGATTTTTGTTATGTTGTTTGCCATTTGCATTGTAATTGTTTTTAAAATAAGAGAAAAACGAAACAAAGAAAAAGAAATGATGAAAATATTCCAGGATGACCAGAGGTACAAGACTTCTGCAATGGATCATAAGAAGATAAAGAAATATACCCTACAGATAGTCACTCTTATGGAAAAAGAAAAACTCTACCTTGAGCCTGAAATTTCAGTTACCAGCCTCGGTCAAAAAATCGGAATACCAAAAGAACACATTTCCCAGGTTATTAATCAACGTTTTCATATGAATTTCAATCAATTCCTCAATAAATACCGAATTGAAGAAGCCAAAAAACGACTGATGGACCCCAAAGAAAACCAGTTCGTTGTTCTCAAAATCGGTTATGATGTCGGATTCAATTCAAAATCCACATTTAATGCTGCATTTAAGAAATTCACCGGTATGAGCCCCTCCGAATACAGGGAAAAATTTCAACCATCTGCTAAAAAGGACTGATGCAAGTTCTTTTTATATAATTAATCCCCTCCATCTAAAAGAAAAATAGATTTTTTTAGTTTCAAATCTTGCATTTTTGGCAATTCCATAATATAATGAGAGTGTAATTGTATTACATTAACTATTAAATTTAAGGATAATTATCCTTCATATGATCGATAAAGGAGGTATTATGAATACTAAGCGTGCGATCAGGATTATATTGTTGGCAGTAGTAATAACGGGATTTTTCTTCACCGGCTGTACCAAGAAACAGGAGACCAATCAGCCCGCGAAGAGCGTAACCATCACACTGGGGGCGTATACGGTTCCAAAAGAAGCGTATCAGAAAGAAATTATTCCCGCTTTTAAAAAGATGTGGAAAGAAAAAACAGGTCAGGATGTAGAATTCAGGGAATCATATGTCGCATCCGGCGCTCAATCACGTTCGATCGTCGGAGGGTTTGATGCAGACATAGCTGCACTCTCATTGGAAGACGATATTACCCGTTTGGTCACTTCCGGGTTAATTACACATGATTGGAAAAGCAAAAAATTTAACGGTTTCATCACCCGTTCCACAGTTGCAATGGTCTACAGACCGGGAAATCCCAAAAATGTTAAATCCTGGGAAGACCTAACATCCGATAAAATTGATGTATTGTATCCCAGCCCCCGTACTTCAGGTGGAGCCATGTGGATCGTGAATGCCATTTATGGTGCCGGGTTAAAAAT
Organism: Acidobacteriota bacterium; assembly: GCA_021817755.1. GTDB lineage: Bacteria > Acidobacteriota > Aminicenantia > UBA2199 > UBA2199 > JAKAGC01. The sequence goes on from JAKAGC010000645.1 coordinate 1,984, forward strand.
CAGCGAAGCCAAAACCGGAAAACAGGATCCCGCTTTTGCTGCCAAGCTTCTGGAAAAAATCCAGAGACGCGTAAAAGTCATGGATGAATCCGGGCGTGCTTCTGTTACTACGTTTGAAAACGGCATTGGCGATATTCTTCTCACTTACGAAAATGAAGCAATTTTACGCCAGCTTCAAGGAAAAGAATTTCCATTCCTCGTGCCCGATGCCACCATTTTAATCGAGAATCCCGTTGCTTTAGTTGATAAATATGTAAATAAACATGGAAACAGAGAAGTTGTCGAAGCGTTTATCGAGTTTTTATATTCAAAAGAAGCCCAGCGCAGTTTTGCAAATTTCGGATTCCGTCCCGTTGATGAAGAAGTATTAAAAGAATTTCAGAATAAATACCCTGTGCCATCCATGTTGTTTGATATTCAATATATCGGTGGATGGGAAACTGTCCGAAACAGCTTATATGGTCCCGAAGGCGCATGGACAAAAGCAATTGATACTATCGGAAGAGGGAAGTAATCCGTGAGCCGGAAATCCTATCTCAAGAGATATAATTTTGGTGATTGGACTCTCCGCAGTATTACTTTCTTTTATATCGGGTTATTAATTATATTACCCTTAATAGCCATTACATTGGAAGCCCTCAAAGGAGGGCTTCCCAATTTCTGGAAACAAATTTCACTACCCCAGGCATTGACATCACTCCGGTTGACTCTAACCCTATCTCTTATTATGCTATTTATCAATATCATTACCGGAACAGCTACCGCCTGGGTCCTCGTCCGGTATCGATTTCCATTTAAAAACATTATCAATGCCATCGTGGACATTCCATTCGCTATACCTACAGTCGTAACAGGTATAATGCTAGTGGCTTTATATGGTCCTCGTAGTACCATCGGTATGTTCTTCGGAAAACATGGTATAGAAATAATTTTTAATAAACCCGGGATAATCCTTGCATTGTTGTTTGTCACATTTCCTTTCGTGGTTCGAGCGGTTCAACCCGTCTTAATGGAAATGGACAAAGACATGGAAGAGGCGGCTCAAACCCTTGGTGCCTCTAAGTTACGTGTTTTTTTCAAAGTCGTTTTACCCACACTCATCCCAGCCATACTCACCGGAGCTGCCCTTTCCTTTAGCCGTGCTTTGGGTGAATTCGGTTCCATTGTTATAGTCGCCGGGAATATTCCTTTCAAAACTCAGGTTAGTTCTGTTTACATCTATGGTGAAATCGAAAGTGCAAATTTGCAAAGTGCTCTTGGTTCTGCCGTTTTGCTTCTCGGTCTTTCACTCGTTATATTAATTATTTTAAATCTCCTTCAGCGTTGGAGTTCTCGATATGAAAACT
>JAKAGC010000646.1 GCA_021817755.1 Acidobacteriota bacterium
CGATCTTTCTATATATTTATTATAATGAGGCGGTACAGTCGGAATCAACTGTGGCAAGAGCTGTTGTTTCCCTCCTACCCATTTTAATATTGGTCGAATTCTAGGAAAATCAAAATTCTCCACCGACTTTAGCGATTTCTCTGAACGCATATTCAAACCTTTTGTTTATTATATCATTATTTATCCCTTCAATAAGGGAAAAATAACCCGTCCTTAATAATAAAAAACCAAATTAAATCTAAATACAGATAGAGGGGGTTATGTATTTACCCCGGATAATTCATTTATGATAGTGTTATAGATGATTTCCGGCGGATGGTGTTCTTCCGTTAATTTTTCTCTGATTTTCTCAAATTCCTGACGCATTGTCCCCCGGACATCTTCATTATTGAGAATGCGATGCATCTCATTTATTATATTTTCTACCGTGAAAGCCTCCTGGATCCATTCTTTGATTACTTCCTTTCCTGCCAGAATGTTTACGATAGAATAGAGATCGATTTTTACGAAGCGCTTACCCATTAGATAAGACAACGGATTGACGCGGTAAACGGCTGTAAAAGGAACATTGAGAAGCGCCAGCTCCAGATTTGAAGTTCCACAAGTCGTTAATGCGATATCCGAAGCTCCGATCAGGTTATACCTGTTTCCCTGCTCTACGATTCGAATATCCAGCGATGATTCACCAATATATTGATTAATAATTTCTTTATCGATATTATCTGCTTTTAAAAGGACTATATGAAGTCGGTAATCCTTATTTAATATTTCCATTGCCTTTAACATGGTTGCCAGTAGAAATCCGACCTCGGATTTTCGACTTCCCGGAAGAAGCGAGACCAGTATTTCATTTTGTGGAATATTCAATTCTTTCCTGAACTCTTCACGTGACTGATTCACCTGTACCATCGGCAAGAGCGGATGTCCTGTATAGGTAAACGGAATAGTTTCTTTTTTGTATATCGGAATTTCAAATGGAAATATTATAAAAAGGCGATCCACATACTTTTTAATCGTTTTTACCCGTGAGTAGCGCCATGCCCAGACTGTTGGGGCAATATAATAATAAACTTTTATTCCTACCTGCTTCATTTTTTTTGCCAGACGCAAATTGAAATCCGGGTAATCGATTAATAATACTGCGTCTGTTTTTCGTTTTAACGCTTCCTTAACAAGCGTATTCATATAGCGTTTAAGTTTTACCAGGCTTGAGAGAACTTCTACGATTCCCACAATTGCCAGTTCTTTATTATGGATAATAATATCGACTCCTTTTTGAGCCAGTTTATCTCCACCTACTCCGAAAAAGCGTACCTGGGAATTATTGGAAGTAAAAACATCTACAACCTGGCAAGCGTAGTTTTCAGCCGAGTTTTCGGCAGCCACAACGAGAATTTGTTTCATTCGTGGCTATCAGCCTCTTCCCGGTTTTTTCTGGCGCCCGTCTTCTTCTATATCAATGTCTCTTTCGTCAGTGCCTTCGTCGTCTCCACTCGAATTATCGATATTTTCTCCGCGACCCGAAGAATCCGGTTTTTTATCATCGACTTTTTCATCGCTGCTTTCTTCGCTATCATCTGATGAGGAGGGATTTGAGCCATCCATAAATTTAAGCTCCGGCATCTCTTTTCCTTCTTCTTCTCCTATATAAAACGCCCATTCGCAATATTTTTTCTTTTTTCGATAAACTTTGAATCCTTCTTCCGTGGAGGATGAAGCCACACCGATAATAGTGGCTTGACTGACGAACTGAGGGACCATGTCTTCCGGTACAACCAGTAATGCATCTTTTGAGATACCCGGGGAACGCATAATGACGTTCCATTTTTCAGAACCGGTCATCGGGTCTTTGAAGCGTTTACGAAGGAATTTTTTCTCGAATAAAACATCCAGGTTTTGAGGGGAAGCGCTTCCATTTTTGAGCATATATAATTCAATTGCTGTTACATACTGCCTTCCCCTAAAAATCAATTCTTCTTCCAAATCCCTTTGTAATTCTGTTTCCCACATCGAACGCGCTTTAAGAATCATTATTGCGAAAATATTAATAGCGACAATTGCAGTTAAAAGCGCGTATCCCGATTTTGACAGCTTGCCTCCGGAACATCGCTTCATGGTTTAACTCCTTATAACTAATTAGAAATCGCAGTATTTTGTACCATCCGTAGCCAAATCCTGGGAGAATGATTTTACATCGATTATTCCTTCCGCGATTTCAGGATCAAAATCTTCCGCTTCTTCCGGTTCGAAACGAATCAAATCCCATTCTTGTTTATTTGTGATCGGATCCATGGGAATTTTTCGAAGATATTTACTTTCAACAAGTTCTTCCAAAGAAGTGGGATATTTCATCTTATCCTGGTAAAATTTGCTGATTGCATCTCGAATCTGGAAAAGGTTTTCTTTTAAAACGGATTCCTTTGCCTTAATAACCGAATTTCGGTAAATAGGAAGAGCGATGGAAACCAGTATTCCAATCAAAACCAGTACGATAATTATTTCTACAAGTGTAAAACCCTTCTTATTTTTCATACCCTTATTATATCAAAAATTTTGGCATAAAGATAGGGGCGAGTTTAGAAACTTGAAAGTTTAAAAATCGCCCCTTTTTGCTTACTTTTTATTATAAGCGTCCAGTGCTTTTAAGAGTAGTTCGCCCGCTCGTTTCAATTTATCTGCTTCCAGGACATAGGCCAACCTGATTTCCTGTTTTCCTTTTCCCTGCGTTGAATAAAAACCCGCTCCCGGTGCAACCATGACTGTTTCGTTATTATCTTTGAATTCTGACAGCATCCAACGTGCGAATTCGTCGCAATCGTCGATCGGCAATTTCGCCATAATATAAAAAGCGCCTTTCGGCTTTCTTAAAACGATCTCTTTATTCTGGGCCAATACATCACACAGAACGTCGCGGCGTTTTTGATACTCTGCCAATATTGCATTGAAATAATCCGCGGGAAGTTTGTAGGCAGCAATTGCTCCTACCTGTTCAAGAGTTGGAGGACAAAGGCGCGCTTGTGCAAATTTAAGAATCATTTGCATCACTTCTTTATTTTTGCAGATTACTGCTCCCACGCGAGCTCCGCATGCAGAGTAGCGTTTTGAAATCGAATCCATTACGATTACGCGGTCTTCCATTCCTTCCAGTTCCAGGATACTGAAATGCTTTTCGCCGTCATAAGTGAATTCTTTATAGACTTCATCCGCCAGGAGAAAGATATTGTGTTTCTTAGCCAATTCGCCAAGGTTTTTGATTTCTTCTTTTGAGAAAACCGTACCTGTCGGGTTATTCGGAGAGCAAACCAGTATCGCGCGGGTGCGTGGAGTG
>JAKAGC010000647.1 GCA_021817755.1 Acidobacteriota bacterium
ATAGCAGTGAAGTAGCTGACCCGTTCCGATTGGTTTTTTTTGATACTGAAACCACCGGCTTAGCCGGGGGAACTGGAACAATTCCTTTTATGCTTGGATTTGGATATTTTGATGAAACAGTTTTTCGGGTAAAAAATTTTATTCTTAATGATTTAGGGAAAGAAGATGAGTTTTTAGAGGAAATTGATAGATTTATTACCGAAAAGGATTTTACGGGAGTTGTTACTTATAATGGAAAATCCTTTGATTTTCCTTTGATGGAATCACGTTATATATTACAACGTCGCCGATTTCCATTATTAAGTCTTCCTCACCTTGATTTTCTTTTCACCGCCAGAACATTGTGGCGTTATACTTTCGACTCTCGAAAGCTTGGAGTTTTGGGAGAAAAATTGTTGGGATTATCACGAGAAGATGATATCGATGGAAGCCAGATACCCCCCATTTATTTTCATTATTTACGAAGTAGATCATTCCATGCACTTAATAAGGTTATAGAGCACAACGCTCTCGATCTTTTAGGGCTCGCCGGTTTGATTGTACTCGCTGTAAAATACCAGGATAATATCGATATTATGCAAGATGAAGGAGAAATTCTGGGTATGGCCCGGTTATTTGAGAAAGCCGGGGATATCTCTAAAGCTGGTGAATTATATGAAACAATAAAACAATCTGCTGTTCGTACTCAAATACTCGAAAATGCAGTAAAAGGATTGGCCGCGATCAAAAAAAAGAAAAAATTATTTCAGGAGGCATCCGAACTCCTTGAGATGGTGATTCATTCTACCGATCATAAAACAGTAAAAGAATTATCCGTTCATTTTGAACACCGCGAGAAAAACTACTCCCGTGCACTAGGATATGTACGGCGCGCCCTTGAAGAAGTACCACTAACAGAGGCGCAGAGATTTGATTTTGAAAAACGTGTAATTCGATTGGAAAGAAAAATGAAATCACTGGAAAAAGTGAATGATAGTCTTGACAAATAGCGATAAATAGGGTATATTACTCACTTAATAAAAAAATAAGGATGGTGATTACGTTTGGCTTATGTAGAAGTTAATTCCGGCGAGTCATTTGAAAGCGCACTTAGAAGATTTAAACGGAAAGTGCAGCAGGAAGCGATCATTAAAGAGATCAAGAAACACTCAGTGTACTTGAAACCAGGTGAACGCAAACGGCTAAAAATGGCTCAGGCTCAAAAAAGAATGCGTAAAAGAATGCGCCGTGAATATACAGAATTATAATCACGACAGATAAGTAAGCTTTAAACAAGACACCCGGCAATCGATGTTGATGTACTTGATTGACGGGTGTCAAAACCTGGTTTTGAACCTGGACGGTTTCTTAATTTTGCCGGGGCGTAGCGCAGCCTGGTAGCGCATCGGTTTTGGGAACCGAGAGTCGGAGGTTCAAATCCTCTCGCCCCGATAATTTATCAAGTATATCAATGAATGCACCCGTAGCTCAAAGGATAGAGCAACTGACTTCTAATCAGTAGGTTGAGAGTTCGAGTCTCCCCGGGTGCTTTTTTTATTTTAGTTCAAAAATTTTCCCAGGGTTTAAGAGATTTTCAGGATCAAATGATTTTTTGATATTTTTAAATACTTCCATCTCACTTTCTGAAAATTGGAACTTCATGAAAGGCATTTTCGATATGCCTATACCATGTTCACCTGAAATTGATCCATTTACCGAAATCACATATTTAAAAATTTTTTCCAACATGATTTCTGCATGTTTCATTTCATCTTTATTTTCCGGATCAACAAGGAGATTGGTGTGAATATTTCCATCTCCAAAGTGTCCGAAGAGAACTGTTTTTATATTAAATTCCAAAGCAAGATTATTAATAAATTCCACCGTATCAGGGATCTTGGAAGTGGGAACAACAATGTCTTCATTAATTTTTTTTGGTTTATATTTCGAGATCGCTGGTGAGATATTCCTTCGAAGACTCCACAACTTTTCTTGCTCTATAGAGGTTTCTGCTATTTTAAAATCGATGACCGATGTATTTCTTACCAATTGTGAAAACCGATTCGCACGTTCGATTACATCTGATTCATTCCCATCTATTTCTACCAATACCGAAGCTCTAATAGAAGGATCTAATGCAATTCCTTGGAATTGACATACGGCTGTAATCGAGGTTTCATCCATAAATTCTAAAACTGAAGGAGATATGTTGGTCCGAATCATTTCATTTATGAATTCTGCACCTTTTTTTAAAGAATTGAAATCAATTTGGAATAATCGACGGTATCGTGGTAAGGGAATAAGTTTTAAAATTATTCGGGTAATAATAGCAAGTGTCCCTTCTGAACCTACAAGCAGGGATTTTATATCATAGCCGGCTACATTTTTTATAACACGACCTCCCGTTTTTATTTTTCGTCCATCAATTAGATATGCTTCCAACCCCAAAACATAATTCCCTGTCACTCCGTATTTAAAACACCGTAAACCGCCTGCATTTTCGGCGACATTCCCACCTATCGTAGAGGTTTTTAAACTTGCCGGATCCGGCGGATAGAATAATCCTTTTTTTTCTACTTCCTCCTGGAGATTATAAGTAATAACACCAGGTTCCACTTCTGCAATAAAATTCTCCATATCTATTGAGAGAATTCGATTCATACGGGTAAATACTAATGCGATCCCTCCCTGTACCGGTAAAGAGCCCCCAGTATATCCAACCCCTGCTCCTCGAGGTGTAATGGGAATTTTGTGTCGAAATGCAATGTTTATTACATTTTCCACATCCTTTTCGTTTTCCGGGAATACCACCAGGTCTGGCAGGAATTCATTTCCTGTCGCATCATATGAGTATGCGATAAGAAATTCTTTTTCTTCAAAGACTTTTTTTCCCCCTAAGTTGGCTTCTAGTTCTTTTTTTATTTTTTTTTCAATCATAGAATGCGTCCTATCTTTTGCTAACTATCTTCCTTTTAGATTGTATTTATCCAGTAAATATCGTAAAGAACGGTAATTTAGTTTAAGCATCTCAGAAGATTTCTTGATACTGTAATTGCTCAATTCTAGTGCTTTCAGTAAAATTTTTCGACTGATATCGTCGATATACTTCGTAAAATCGAAATCGCCTTCTATCAATAAAGTACCTACATCAGTAGCTAAAGCATTTTTTTCGGAAATGTTATATATTAATTCGGTGGGGAGTGAATTTAAGCCGATAAAATGATTTTTTTCAAGTGCAACTGCTCGTTCGACAAAATTTTCTAATTCACGAATATTTCCTGGCCAGGAATAATCCATAAACAATTCAATGATATCTTTTTCAAATCCTTCAATAATTCGATTAAAAC
>JAKAGC010000648.1 GCA_021817755.1 Acidobacteriota bacterium
CAGTTTCCATATTTTATTTCGGATATGCCAGAAGGATTCCCCCATCACAATTTTCCCACCCACAAGGGCACAGGGAAGCATCGAATAATTCGTCGAAGCCGTATGGCCCAAAGGAAGCATGATAATATGTACTTCGTTTTCACTACTGAATTTGAAACCACGACAGATCGAGGAGATGTCTGCGATCATGTTTCTGTGAGAGTATAGAACCCCTTTCGGGTCTGATGTAGTACCTGAGGAGTAGTAGAGGCAAGCCGGAGAGTGTTCATCGATTTCTACTTTTTCCACCATTCGCTCCGGGAAATGAGCCACGCTTTTCTCGTATTTCCGTTCTTCACCCACTGGAATGAAGATTGTATTTTTCTTTTCTTCTTCTTTGAATTCTTTTTCTTTGCGTTCATCGATAAAGATGAATGACGGTTCTACCAGGCGCGTATTTTTAAATATTTCTTCTTTATGGGAGGTAAACGGCATCGGGTTGAAGATACCTCCTGCACGGATCGTCCCGAAGTAGAAAAAACAGAATTCCGGGGAATTCTCGATGATACCGGTAACGCGATCCCCTTTTTTCAACCCAAGGGAAATCAAATACGCCGCTGTTTTTTCAACAATACCGTCAAACTCAGAAAAGGTATATTCTCGTTCCGAGCGAACGTCATGGATAAATACCCGGTCTCCGTGATTTATAGCATGGTATCGGATCAGTTCCGAAAAATTCGTGCAGTCTTCCAGTTTCATGATTCTTTAATCTCCATTAATTCGATAAGTTCTTTAGAGCGCGTATATAGCCACACACTTGGTATATTATCATGGCCTGCACTGGGAACAATTTTACCCAACACAAGAGCCCCTTTTTCTCTCATTTCATCGATTGTACCTTGTAAATCCGATACTCGAAAACTCAAATGATGAAGTCCTCCTCCTGATTTGAGGAATTTATTTACCGGTGAATCTTCCGTAATCGGATGGATCAGTTCAATTGTTACATCATTGCCAAATCCCGCATTCAGGGAGATCACTTCTACTTTTTGAATAGGGTCGATCACCTTTTCTCCAATCGGTTCCAGGCCGAAGGTTTCCCGGTGATAAGAGACCGCCTCCTCAATGTTGCCAACCACTTTTCCAATGTGATGTAATTTCATATTCATTTCCTATTTCATTTACCCACGAATAACACTATCACCATTACTATCAAAAGTTTTGTCCGGGTCCAGGGGCGGGTTTTTCAAAACGAGCCCCTGGTTAAAAAATCTCAGTCGAGTCCCCCATTGTGAAGTACCAATTGGCATTATCTTTCACCTTATCAATGTTCTTATGTTCTTTATTAATTCTCAGTATTAACGGAATATCTGCCGGGATTCGTTTAAAGCCCTTTGCAAGAAAGAGGCTTTCAATCAAAAGGTTTCCCCAGATCAAATTCATCACTTCCGTCACTTCCTTTTCCATAAAAAAATTCAAACTGTGATCGATCAGTTGTTCCAGTGTACGGGCGTCGTTTTTCTCTGCAAAAATGTCGATAATATGGCCACGTAGAACTTCTTCTTCTCTGTAGAGTTTCAGCACCACATAGCCTTTTAATTTATCATTTTCATAAAGACTATACGGAAAGTATTCCCAGTCAGGCCGTTGCAAGTAACGCCAGTTCAGGAAAACCGAATCTCGCTGAATCGCAACCGGGTAAGCAGCCGCGCACTCTTCCCACAGTAAATCGAATTCCTGGCTGAATTCCATGATCCGGCGGATATCCGGGTTTAGATTCGTTTTACTAATAGAATTACCTTGCAAAGTCCAGCGGTCGAAATGGATTAAATCATTGTAATTCAGAACCACATTTTCGAACCTGTGAGCCCGTTTATTTGGAAATCCCCAGGTATAAGGGATATTATGGTTTACCTGGTCTTCCATTAATTTTTCACCTACAAATTTCAGTAAACCCCGGTTCTGAAATTTCTTATCCACAAGTGCCCCGATCGTATGCGAAGCTGTAACGACTTCATCCATGACTTTCAGGTGAAATGGAACAGCCGCAAAGTGTCCCACCAATTGGCCGCAGTGTTCCGCTACCCAGATAAGCGAATGCCCTGCCGGATTACGGTCTGTAAATTTCCAGTACCAGTTATCCAGGGTGCGTCGGTTCCATATTGAAGGCAGTTCCCGTGCATCCAGGTCCATGATTTGTTTTTCATCACCTTCTCGATACGCCCTTATTTCCATTATTCCTCCTAATTCTCTCACCAATAATCAATCGATATTTTCCCAGGATAGCAAATCTTCTTTATCTATATTTATTTTGGCTTTCCGTCCCAGGATGATATCCAGGTATTTCGGATGGATACCGCTTCCCGGTCTGGCTATTTTCAAATTATCCCGTGTAAACACCATTCCTTTTTCAATTACTTCTTTTGTGATAATGCTTCGCCGTGCCATTTCCCTTGCTTTTTGTTCTTGTGGAGACAATTTCCGGCTATAGCTCCCCAATGCTTTTTCCACTTCCCGAACCCCTTTTACAAGGTCTCTCATTCCTTCAGGGTTTAAGGCAAATGGATGATCCGGGCCATTAAATGAGCGATCCAAAGTCACATGTTTTTCGATCATGCACGCCCCCAAAGCTACTGAAGCGATAGAAGCATAATTATCCATGCTGTGATCCGATAATCCCACAGGTAAATCAAAGGTTTGAGCCAGCATGCGGATATTATTCAGGTTCACCGTTTCCGGTGCCGGTGGGTAATTGGAAACGCAGTGTAATAATATAATATTATCATTACCTGCATTTTTAATCGTTTCAACAGCCCTTTCGATTTCACCCAGGAAGTGCATTCCCGTTGACATGATAATCGGTTTTTGAAATGTACCCAGATGCGCCAGAAAATCCGTATAACTCACATCCAAAGAAGCCACTTTAAAAACCGGTTGATCGAATTGCATTAAGAATTGAATATCCGCAGGCGAATGCCCCGTAGAAAATACATGGAGCCCTTTTTCCTTCGCATAGGCAAACATCTCACCAAACCATTCCCGCGGCATCAATATATGATCGCGAGCCACTTCCCACCAGGGACGGAATCCATATTCCTTTTCATAGTGCACATCGCGCGTAGTAATCTTCCCGCTGAATACTTCTAACGGGTCATAGGTTTGGAATTTTACCGCATCGAAACCCGTTTCGCCTGCAATATCGATTAACTCTTTAACCACTCCTTTATCATGGCAGTGGTTTGAGCCGATCTCTGCAATCAGGTAAACCCTTTCACCCGGTCCCACTTTTTTATCGGCAATCTGTATTGTTTTCATTTTTATTCCTATTTATTTGTATTAT
>JAKAGC010000030.1 GCA_021817755.1 Acidobacteriota bacterium
CGGTTTTTCTTTCAAAATAACAACCGCCTCTTCTACCGCTTTATCGAATGTATCCAGGATTTCTTATGCAACAGCAATTCCTTCATTATCCGGGTTTAATTGCTGAGATTGTTGTACTCCTTGAGAATCGTTTGCAGGTTGCGCATTTACGGATTTCTCGTTATCTCCGCTGCATGCGGAAAAGATGAATGAAATACTGATAAAAAGGACGATTAATAGTAGATTGCCTTTCATTTTTGATCTCCTATATTTTTAATTAAATTTCTTTTCCAAATCTTGATAAATTATTATGTCATATTGAAAAAAGAGAGTCAATCCTATTTTGATAATAATCTGTTAAAATTTAAAATTATTTCCAGAGTGTCTACTTAATAAGAATAAAGAAAACAATTCAAATATTGTATTTTTTAAATACCAGAAAATTCAAAACCAAAATTCAATTGTCAAAACACTGAATTATAACTGTTTCCCGGAAATAAGTAAAAAAGTGCGTCAAATTTCCGGCATTATTTTCCTTTCGAATGGGAAAATTCCGACCTTTTTTAGATGCTGATATTGTTAAAAATCAGAGTAAACGGGAATCTTTCAAATGGTATAAAAATTGCTTCTACAACCTTGAGGTGAATGAACTCATGAAAAACAGTATTTACACTACAACTGCCGGAATGCTGACATCAGCCGAACGATTGAATGTAATTGCCAATAATCTGGCAAATTTCAATACAACGGGGTTTAAGAGTGATCTTTCTTTCGAGCAGACTCTTAAATTTTTAGAAGAGGGGCCTTATCCGGGAAAAGATCAACCTGTATTGGGTGGAACGGTTGTAAATATGCATCCGGGAGTTATTCAGCATACAGGCGGAGCTTTGGATTTTGCTATCCAGGGACAGGGGTTTTTTACTATCCAGGGACCGGATAATAAACAGTATTATACACGAAACGGAGCATTTATGCTTAATTCCAATAAAGAATTGGTGAACAGTGAAGGGTTTAATGTACTGGATAAATACGATAAAAAAATAACGGTCTATGGCGATAAAATGCAAATTACCTCGGCAGGAGAAGTTATTATAGATAATAACTATTACACGACATTGAAAATCGTCGATCTGCCGAACCGCCTCGAAGTTGAAAAAGTGGGAAATATGTTTTTCAAAATGAAAGACGAAACCAAAACACCTGCTGTTTTGAGCAACCCGGATATCGTTTCCGGGTCATTGGAAAGATCAAACGTGAATTTATTGGAAGGAATATCGGAAACCGTTGTTGCCCAACGAACCTTTGATGCACAACGTGCTGCAACGGATTTAATTTTCAGGAATATCAGGCGGTCGATAACCGATATTCCGAGACCTGTATAAGGATTAGGCTTGTAGGAGGCTTAACATGATGAGAGCGTTGTTTTCAGGCGCATCGGGAATGCATGCGGAAACGTTGAACATGGATGTCATCGCCAATAACCTGGCAAATATCAATACAACAGGATTTAAAAAATCCAGGGCCGAGTTCCAGGATTTATTGTATCAAACACTGAGAGAACCGGGTGCAAAATCCACGATTTCTACGGAAATCCCATCCGGTATGCAAGTGGGCTTAGGTGTTAAACCTGTTGCAATTAATCGCAATTTCTCCCAGGGTAACTTCAAACACACCGGTGGCCCTCTCGACATGGTAATCGAAGGAGATGGTTTTTTCCAGGTGACCATGCCGGATGGAACAATTGCTTACACCCGTGATGGAAGTTTTTCAAGAGACTCTACGGGAAGAATTGTTACCAATGACGGTTATCCTCTGGAACCGGCAATCACAATCCCGACTGACGCAATAAGCGTAACCGTCGGAAATGACGGCACGGTTACTGTATTACGGCCCGGAGAAACAGTGGCTACCGAAGTGGGAACAATCCAATTAACCAAGTTCATCAACCCTTCGGGATTGAAAAGCCTTGGTAAAAACCTCTTCCTCAATACCCAATCTTCAGGAGACCCAATACAGGGAACTCCGGGATTAGAAGGAATGGGAACCATATCGCAAGGTTACCAGGAAATGTCGAATGTGGACCTGGTAGAAGAATTGGTGACTATGATTATTTCTCAACGATCTTATGAAACCAATTCAAAAACCATTCGCGCAGCGGATCAGATGCTCCGCGACGCTATCCAACTCGGAAGGTAGGTTTATAGGTAGGTAAAAATGAAAAGGTATAAAACCGTTATTATGTGGGTTGGGATTTTTTGTTTCTCCATCTTACCATTAATGGCAGGGACAATCCAACCGGGAAGTATGGTAGTGAGTTTACGAAATACTTCCATTGTAAGCAACGATATCATCCGGTTAAAAGATGTCGCTGTTATGGATTCTTCTACCCGTGAAAGGGTAGGGGATTTGGTTATCGCGGTTTCACCGGATCTTGGGAAATCGGTTTCAATCCAGAAACAGGAGATTTATGAAAAACTGGTGGGTAACGGTGTGCAGTCCCCGGATATCCAGGGGCCGTCACGTATAACGGTGGAACGAAAAGGAATCGTGGTAAAACCCTCCTTTTTCAAAGATCATATTACTCAATATATCATCGATAATTCCAAATGGAAAGATGGTGTGGAAGTGGAAATTTTGACTTCCAAAGATATCGTTGTGCCTGAAAATGATGTCCGGTGGGAACTGGTACCGGCCAATGGACAGGATTTCTTCGGGAATGTCCTATTTGAAGTAAAAGGGTACTCACGAACTCGTAATGAGGTACTCTTTTCTGCCTGGATAACTGCCCGGCTGAGAATTACCCATGAAGTACCGGTATCTAACCGGTCGATTCAGAGAAATGAAACGATAACGGATAGTGATATCCGTTGGGAGAATCGCGAGGTTACGGCGTTTACCAAAGATGTCATCCTGGAGAGATCGGAGATAGTAGGTCAAAAAGCGGTACGTATAATCGGACCGAATACTGTTATTACGGGTTCTATCCTGGAAAAACGGTTATTGGTCAGACGGGGTGAAATGGCAACACTGGTGGCTCATTTAAATGGCGTAAATGCGACAACCGGAGTTAAAGCTCTGTCAGATGGAGCCATCGGAGATACGATCCAGGTAATCAATACTGTCTCGAAAAAAATTATAACCGCAATTGTTACCGGTAAAAATACATTGGAGGTTAATGTCCAATGAAACGAAAATCTGTTTCTATTAAAATAATATGTGCAGTCTGTGTGTTGCTGATTCCTTTATTTGTTGTTCCCCAGTTTGCAGAAGAATACTCGGGAAAAAAAGCATCTTTATGGAGGGATAATTCGAGTTTTACGAAGATTTACTCCGATCCTAAGGCAATGGGAATCAATGATATCGTCACGATTAAAATCAGCGAATCCAGTACGGCTTCAAACAAAGCGGGTTTAACAACCTCAAAGAAAACCTCTGTAAGTATGGGAATCGATAGCTTCCTGGGATATGAAAAAGAAGCGGCAGGGAAACTGAATCCGAGTTTCGATCCCACTTCCATGTTTGGTGGATCTACAAATAATTCCAATACAGGTTCAGGTGAGAGTACCCGAGAAACGACTTTGTCTTCCTATATTACTGCACGGGTAATCGATGTGTTACCCAATGGAAACCTGGTCATCGAAGCAAAAAAAGAGGTACTGGTCAACAAAGAAAAACAGGTTGCCGTATTAACAGGAATTATTCGTCCCAGAGATATTTCATATGATAATACGATCGAGTCCAACCGCGTAGCGGATATGCAAATCAAATTCAGCGGTAAAGGTCCTGTATCGGATCAAACAAAACGAGGCTGGCTCTCCTGGTTATTAAATACCATATGGCCGTTCTAATCGAGGTGTTCACATGAAACGCATCATATTCTTATTCCTTGTGATGGTAATCGCAGTTGGCGCAGGAAATTTCCTTGGAGCTGTGGATGTTCGCTTAAAAGATATTGCCGGATTCGAAGGCGTTCGAGATAACCAATTAATCGGTTACGGTATCATAGTGGGTCTCGATGGTACAGGCGACACCACACAAAATAAGTTTACCTTCCAGTCCATGTCTAACTTACTGGATAAAATGGGATTAACTCTTGAACCAACAGCATTTCAAATGAGAAATACGGCTGCTGTTGCAGTGACTGCAACGCTTCCTCCTTTTGTACGTGTGGGTTCCAGAATCGATATAACCGTATCATCTATAGGAAGCGCCAAGAGTATACAGGGTGGTATCCTATTGATAACTCCTTTAAAAGCGGCAGATGGGAACATCTATGCAGTTGCTCAAGGGCCGGTTTCTATCGGTGGATTTAATGCATCCCAGGGAGGTACAGGGGTAGCTAAA
The DNA here is from genome assembly GCA_021817755.1 of Acidobacteriota bacterium. Classification (GTDB taxonomy): domain Bacteria; phylum Acidobacteriota; class Aminicenantia; order UBA2199; family UBA2199; genus JAKAGC01. Next base: position 4,324 of record JAKAGC010000030.1, read on the forward strand.
AATCATCCCACAGTAGGACGCATCCCCAATGGTGCGCTTGTGGAACGGGAAGTTCCATTCGATTTTACTTCACAAGGAAGCTTTACCCTGGTTATGAATGAAAGTGATTTTACTACTGCTACTCGTACAGTAAACAGTATTAATAAAGTTTTCGGGGAAAATACGGCTGCTGCTGTGGATTCTAGAACAATTAAAATTATGATCCCTGAAAAGTATGCACAAAATAAAGTATTAATGGCATCCATGCTGGAGAATCTTGTGGTTTCTCCTGATTTTCAAGCGAAAGTAGTCATTAACGAACGTACGGGTACAATCGTATTCGGGGAAAATGTCAAAATTGCCAAAGTGGCTCTGGCACATGGCGGTATTACTGTATCCATTAAAACCGAGTATGATGTTTCTCAGCCCAACCCGTTATCCAGTGGGGAATCCATCGTAACTCCCCGTACTACAACAGATGTGAAAGAAGAACCCGCTCATTTCGCAGTAATGGAAGATTCTCCGAAAATTGCGGATGTGGTAAAAACTTTAAATTCTCTTGGTGCAACGCCTCGAGACATTATTGCAATTCTACAGGCATTAAAGAGCGCTGGTGCTCTTCAAGCGGACCTGGAAATTATTTAATAAATAAGGTGTTTAAACGTGATTCCAATTAATAGTCATGCCGATCTTTCCAGCCTGGTCAGTCAATCGGTGAATTCTTCAAAAACTGAAGACCTGGAAAAATTGGGACTTGACTTAAAAAATATGGATGAAGCGACACGGGATGGAAAAATAAAGCGTGTTGCGATTCAATTTGAACAAATGCTGATCGATGAATTATTGAAATCAGCACTAAAAGATGAAAAAGAAGATAATGACGGAGACGAGGAAGATGCGCCTTTAATGACATTTGCTCCTGTCAATGATTTTAAAAAAATGTTATTATCCCAGCATATTTCAGATAATGGGGGATTGGGATACCAGGAGATCATCGAACAGCAAATACGGCAAAAATACCAGGATATAGATAATGCAGCAAAAGTGGATAAAGAAAATGCCGTTACAATCGATTTGAAAACAATTCCATTGGTTCCTGCAAAAACGGCTGCATCTTCGAACTCAGTTCAAAAAAAAGCAAATAAATTTTTTAATACTGTACCCGGTGTGACGGATTTCGATTCATTACCTGCTATAAAGCCGGTAGATTCCAATATTAGTTCCAATTTTGGATGGAGAGAGGATCCCATCGATGGAGAAACACGATTTCATAAAGGAATCGATTTTAAAACCCCTTCTAACACTCCCGTAAAGAGTATTATGGAAGGAGAAGTAACCTTCAGCGGATGGAATGGCGGTTATGGCAATATGGTAGAGATTACCCATACCGATGGGCACATTTCTCGTTATGGGCATTTAGCCAGTTTAAAAGTAGTTAAGGGAGATAAAGTAACAGAAGGGGAGGTTATTGCTCTGTCAGGTTCCACGGGAAGAAGCACTGGCCCGCATCTTCACTTTGAAGTGAGGAAAGATGATATGGCTATAAATCCTATTCAATTTTTCAAGGAAAAAAGTATTAATGTTTTAGCAAAAAAATCCGAAATACGTGACGTAAGCACTTAGCATTAGGAGGTCCCAAATGATTAAAATCGGTGCCGAAAGCGTGGATAAATTGAACAGTGATTTGATCCAACGCGATTTAAAGCGGGTCAAACGAAGCGAAAGCGAATTAGAACCGACGAACTTCGATTCCGAAGATAAGGTAGAACTCTCCTCTAGAGCGCTCGATCTGAAAGAGATGCAAGCTAAGGCTATGTCTTCTTCTGATACCAGAACAGAACTCATCCAACAGATTAAAATGAAAATCGATGAAGGCACTTATACCATTTCCAGTGAGAAGATTGCCGGAAGAATCATCGATGAAGCGATGGAAACATAATTAATAATTTATTAATAGAAAAAGGAGGTACCCTATGAGCGATGTAGGAAGTTTGAAACGCCCCGGGGGAAGTCCTTTTCCAACTGTAAGAAGAAGCGCAGATCCTTTCCAACCCGAATTAGGACAAATCGACTTTTCCCATGATTTCAAAGAATATGATAACCAGTTTACTACTGCTGTTTCTGAAACAGATAAAACAGAACAAAATATAATCAATGATGAGAATCGGCGAAAACAGTTTCGCCAACGCCAGAGAAAGAGAAAGGAAGAAGAAGAAAAAAAGGCTAAAAAACCGGAAGATGAAGAAGAAGGCTTTATAGACCTTACCGCTTGATTTTTCCCAAAATTTATTTGAATCTAAAAAAAATCAATTTTTTCTAATTGAATTAATCCATATAATTTATTCAGAAACTCTTCTGTGAATCTAATTTCTTTTAAACGGTTTTAGGAGTCTTTCTTTGGCCCAATCCCGTGTGATAACAGGTCCTATATTATACTGCCCCATTTGAAAGGTTCCCTCTTTAGTGGATGTTTCAGCTATTTTTTTGTATATTTCTATAGCCTTTTTCCGCTTTCCTGTCAAATCATAAATATGCGCAATCCATAGTTGCGACCATTCATATAAAAAGTCTTCTTTTCCTTCTTTGGTTATTTCAAGTAACCCAAATAACGTACTGAATTGTTTAACCGCTTCTTCATATTGTTTTTCATCATATAAACTTAATGCCAGATAAAAATTACAATCAATATCATCCGGCTGCAGTTTCAGTGCTTGTTTAAGTGCCTCAATAATTTCCGGATTTCCGTGCCAACGGTTTTGATAAAATAGTGACTTGGCTTCATCCAGAGGACCAGGGGGAGTTCCCAATTGTAATGATATTAATGAGGCAATGTTCTTTTTATCTTGTTTTTCATCCAGTAGAATCTGAGGAATAGGAAGCTTTTTCTGTCGATTCAATTCATCGAATAACGAATATGCCGTTTCATGCAGAATGATTACAAATAGTTCATCAGGAGGGATATTGAATTCTGCACCCAGTTTTTTGTAATCATATAAATTAGCCACAGCTTTAGAGTAATCATCGATCATTTCATTACTGAAACGGTTAAAGCCTTCATCATCTTTATAAGTAAAAATTACGGATTTTCCATTTTCATCGATTAGACCTATGGAAGCCATTTTCTCTATTATAGTCTTATCTTTTATCTCCTTTCCCCATGCGACTTGTAATAATGGGAACATTATATCTTGTAACATACTAAGATGAATTTTACAGTTTTCACTCCATGTACACGCCAGGTAATTATTTCCTGTAAGCATATAATAGTTTGTTCCTACGCTCATGCGATGTTGGGGAGAAATAACCCAAAAAACTTGCGGGCACGATTCGCCGGGAAAAGCAATTCCATATGCCTTCTCCCATATTGAATCGATTACTAATGACCAGAGAATATGAAAAATCATTTTGGGGTTGTTTTTATATTTTTCTGATATCTTTGAAATCATCGATTCCGCGAGTGGTACTAATTTAATAGAAGCGTTTTCCACCACTTTGGAAAGTTTTTCTCTTTTTGGGCCGGTAATAACCGGAATATTTAAATAGTATTTGTCGTTTTGGAGTTTTAAAATATTCCCATTTACCAGTTTTTCCAGGCGTGCCTGGAATCCTTCACCGCCGGCTTTTTCCAATTCCGCAGCGGTTGCTCCTTCAATAGATAAATTGGCAATATGATTATTAATCGAATCTCTTAAAAGACCCAGCTGTGGGGTTGTACTTTTTGACCTCCCACCCGTAAACGCCATAATATTTTCTAAAATAGCAATATCACTGTTATCTACCGCATAAATTCCAGTACCGGTAGATATAATAAAAACAAGTAAAATCATGAATAATTGATTTCGCATTATAACTCCTTTCATAATTCACCTCGCTTTATATTATTAAATTTAAAAATTATATCATTTTCAAAAAAAATAAGCTATTTCTCGCCTTTTCCCTAAAACCAAAACCGTTAATCCAATTAAACCGCGAAATCAAGCTAAGTGATAATCGTTCTTGGGGTAATAATTTTCCCTCAGGAGGAAATTTTTTCTTTCTTTTTTTTCAATTGAACCCTGAAAATATAAGTATAAAAGGGGTTTTTAATATGGCACGGGAATTGCTTCCTCAAGGGGTGGAGATACGATAATGAACGAACTGTTGAAAGAATTTTTTGATTTTCTGAACGAAGAGTATATGTACCTGTCCCAGGTCAAGCTCTTCTTAAATGAAATTCCCTTGCGAATTGAAAATGGAAATATCGATGAATTGGAATTCCAGGGATTCCTGGAAAAATACGAAGTGCAAAATTCGCATTTCATTTATGAGAAGAACCGCTACAAAGAAAGAATTTCCGAAAAATTACACATTAAAAATGAACATTTTTCCTTCCGTCTTCTTGTTCATATCGGACATCGGGAATTCCACGAATTGGGTCAAAAAGTATTTAAAATTTCCAATGAGATTTCGATGCAGTTATTAAAGATAGCCATATTTTTAAAGAATGACCAGAAAATGCAGAGGGAATTCAAACGGTTAAACAGTTTTCTTTATCAACATGATTATTCTCCGATGGGGATCGCAGTAGAAAGCGTGTATCGTCCCGGCAGGAATTTTTACGGGGAGGCATAACATGATGAACTTATATTCCGCTCTTGAATTGGGCAAGAATTCAATGCTGGCTCAGCAGGAGGTATTCCAATTAATCGGCCATAATATCGCCAATGTGAATACCGAAGGTTACTCCCGGCAAGTCGCTTATATGGAAAGTGTTCGTCCATCGGTAATTGGTTTAACCGATGGTGGACGCGGCGTTAAACTTACCAATATATTCGCAGTAAGAGACCGGTTTATCGATAGTCAGATTATTGATCGGCAGCAATATAAAGGGAAAAATGAAACAATGAGCAGCATCATGTCTACTATCGAAACTCTCTTCGATGAATCCAGTGGACTTGGGATTTCCGATTCTTTAACCAATTTTTTCTCTGCGTGGAATGATCTTGCCAATAGTCCAACCGATATCCCTACTCGTGACAGTCTCGTTAGTAAAACCACATCGTTTACATCCTCCATTAATAATACATATCAGCGCTTAATCGATCAACAGGAAATTTATGATCAGAATGTTGGCGTTCTTGTAGATGATATTAATTCACTCGCAGATGAAATCGCACAATTAAATGAAAAGATAGCCTATGCCGAAGGAACCGGAGTTCCGGCCAATGATCTGGTAGATACCCGTCAGCGCCGCATTAATGAACTTTCCGAAAAAATCGGTATCAATGTTTATTATGAACAATCCACCAACTCTGCTACTATAGAAGTCGCCGGACGTCCTCTTGTTTCATTCAACCAGGTGAATCATCTTTCCGTTCAACGCAATACATACAATTCAAATTACTATGATCTGTATATGGACCAATACGGGCAACCTGCTTATGATATCACCACCAGCGTCAGTACCGGACAGATGGCAGCATTGATCGAAGCCAGGGATGGTTCTGTGGTAAGCGGCCCTGGGACAATTAGTGCTGTTGCTTCTGCCGCAGGTCAAACAACCTTAACTTTCAGCCAGGATCATGGATTAAGTGTCGGTGATTTGATTACCATTAATGGGGAAACCCGTTCTGTTACTTCCATCTCTGCATCAAACCAGATTGTAGTCGATGATTTTACAGATCCGGTTACCGTTGGATCCGGGTGGCAAACACGTCAGGGTTATATTCCCGAATACAAAAATCAACTGGATAAACTTGCCGCAGGATTGATTTATTCAGTAAATAGTGCCCATCAAACCGGTTACACTTTAAATGGAACAACCGGACAGAATTTCTTTCAGATGAATGCTGGAACTGGAAACAATGCAACTACTGTTGTTCCTCCTGGAACTACAGTTCAAATTTCAGGTGATGTTACCGGTACTCTAAGTGTGGGTGATGTTATTTCCATCAATGGGGAAACACGTTTAGTACAAAGTGTATCATTTGCAGCAGGGGTTACTACAGTTGGAGTTAACCAGCCTTTTACAGCTAATTTTGCGGGTAGCTCCTGGGAATACGCTCAGGTTCATGGTGCCGCTTCAATGCTGGCAGTGGATTCCAATGTGGCTGCCGATTCCAATTTGATTGCAGCTTCTTCTACCAATACAACCGGTGTCGGTGGTGCAGTAGGAAATAATACCATTGCTCTTCAAATTGCCCGCTTGACCGATGCCAATAATACGGTAGATACCAATAACGACGGTGTTACCGATTATGGAACATTTCATGAATATTTACATTCCATGTTTGCTGAAATCGGGAATGCAGGTAGTACGGCTCAGTATGAATCTGAAGCCAATTCATCGATGCTTACCTATTTACAGGATAAGAGAGATTCCATTTCCGGTGTATCTCTCGATGAAGAAGCAGCCAGCCTGATGCAATATGAAAAATCCTTCCAGGCGCTTGGGAAATTTATGGGCACAATCAGTGCTTTAACCGAAGTCATTATGGATATCGTGTAATGAGTAATATTAATAGATATTTCGATTATCGAAATAAACCCATTCATTTTTTACAAGGAGGTAAACTATGAGAGCGGTAGAATCAACCTGGTATCGTGATTTTATGTATAATTTGTCAAATACGAAATCAAATTATGATAAATCTTTTTCCGAAACTTCTTCGGGGAAAAAATTGAACCATCTCTCCGATAATCCGGCGGATATGGCTTATGTATTGACTTTGAGGTCGAAAATCGATCAGATCGATCAATATGACAAGAATATCAATATGGGACTTACTGATATTAAAACGGCTGAAAGTGCTTTACAACAGGTTCAAACTGCTATGTATTCCATTATCAATTTGACTGAACAGGGTGCATCCGAAACCAGTGATACGCAGTCCCGTCAAATTTTGGCCGATCAAATTGAAAAAATGAGAGAAGAAATATTAAATTATGCCAATACAGAAGTAAACGGAAGGTATCTTTTTGCCGGTTCCGCTACTGATACGATTCCGTATGTAGAGGATACCGTTACCCCGGTTGCTGTTGGGAGACCGAATATAATCCAGTATCAAGGGAATGGTGAACGTACGCAGATACAGGCGGATTTTTCCGTTACAGTCGATACCAATATCCCTGGAAATGAGATTTTCGGCCAATATGGAACAGGAACTTACTATGATCTTTTCGATAGGCTTTCGGATGTCGTCCAACATTTAAGGGATGATGATACTACGGCTCTTGGAAATGATATCAGTAGTATGAATGAATTAACCGGACAAATCAGTAATGCAATCGGTGAATATGGAAATAACAGTGCTCATCTTACCCAGATAAAAGGAATGTTAAAAAGTTTTAAATCTTCTTTAACTACCAAGATGTCTTCTCTTGAGGATGCGGATATGGCACAATCGATTACCGATCTTTCCCGGTGGGAAACGGCGCTTTCAGCTACATTGCAAACGGGGGCACGTATTCAGAGATATTCGTTGATGAATTATCTCGGGTAAGTATTGGACTAAAACAGGAGAAACCTCTCTAAAATTGTACTACCTGCCAAAAATTCAAATTATATAAGTAAAAGTTTTGTCAGGGTCCAGGGACGGGTTTTTCAAAACGAGTCCCTGGCCACCGGAGGTAGTTTTAATCCGGGATAAATGCTCCAATAATGCTTTTCAATAATAATAAACAAATTTTTTAAAAATAAAAAAGTTGTTTTTTTATTATTTGCTGTAGTATAATATCCCCTAGAGGAAAATATATGGAAATTATTTCTAAATTATTCGGTAATATTCAATATTCGAAAGAAAACGTTATATGCTTTGAAGAAGGATTAATCGGTATTCCTGAGAAGAAAAACTTCATCCTCATTGAAAAAGAGGATTTCAAACCTTTCAGTTACCTTCAATCTGTCGATGATGGCACTTTTATTCTGATTATTATCAACCCCTTGATGGTGGAAAAAGATTACCGGTTTGATATTTTTAAAGATGACCTCTATGCTGTTGGAATAGAAGAAAATAACCCTGATAGCTTTTCGCTTTTCTCCATTGTCATCTTTTCAAAACAAATCGAAGAGATTACGGTTAATATGAAAGCTACAATCCTAATCAATGTTATTACAAAACAGGCTAAACAAGTTATTCTGATAAATGACGATTACGGTGTGGAAGAACCGTTAATCAGGCAAGCATCCTCGGAACCTGTGAATCTTTCAAGGAAAAAATAAGGTAACATGCTGGTACTCACACGAAAAAAAAATCAAAGTATCGTCATTGGCAATAATATCGAGATCAAAATCCTGAAAATGGGAAAGAATTCAGTTGAAATCGGTATTTCGGCTCCCAAAACCTACTCCATTTTCCGAGAAGAAGTCTTTACCGAAATTCAGAAGAAAAACGTTGAAGCTATTAAATCTGTTGATGTGAACGACATTACTGATATTACCACTATTTTTGATCAATTGAGAGAAAAACAAAAAATCGTAGAAGCGGCTCCTCAACCCACTACGCCTAAAAAATCCACCAAGAAAACTACATAAGCGTTTAATTACCTGTCTTTTTTTCCAAATAAGACGTGGTATATATTGCGATTTGTTTATATACACCATTTAAGACAGGAAATAATGCTTTCCATTCGTTTAATCTATTCATCAACACTGCTTTTTCTTTTTCAATTCCGTGATATATTCCCATTTCATCACACCAGCCGGCTACAGCCAGAGTAAAGAACCGGTATTCTACCGAACCGGGAGCACTGCGGGAGAGGAAATATTTCATGTCAGGGAAATAAAGATTTCCCTTTTCCACTTTTATTAATTGATTTATTATTGGTGGAGTAATCTTTTCTTCTTCTCCATTTTGTTTTACTTTTGAGTCGTCTGCTCTTTTTTCTGTTAAATAATTTTTTTGATTAATTCGTTTTGTTATATCGAGGGTATCCTTAAAAATTTGTTCCAGTTGTGCGGTGGGGATTGCAGAAGGATAGGTTTCGACTTGTTTCTTTAATTCCTGGAGTGGTTTTTCCTCAGGGGTTGCCTGTGCTCCTAATGAGTATTGTAAAGCCCCTCCGGTGGCTGTCTCCGAATCTTTTTCTTTATCATTGGCTTTTTCTTTTTTAGTTGATTGACGTATTTTGATAGGCATTGCATAATTGGGAGAAGGTGCCATTATATTGGATGCCTGTTGATTGGTATTTGTCGCATTTGTATTGCCGGTATTGGTATTGGAAATTTGCTTTGAATTCTGCGAATCTTTTGCTTGCATTTTATCCGATGATTCGTTTGTTTCCTTACGTTCAATATTTTGCTGTGCATCCTGGAACCGGATTAAAGATTCTTCCGGTATTTCCTGTAAGGTTTCTTCTTTCTTTTCCGAAGATTGTTGCTTTTTCTCTCGCGAATCGGAACGTACAGTCCCTTTTTTACCTTCCATATGCTGATCGGGTATATTTCCTGTCATTGGGGCAGAAGGTTCTTCATCCGCTTTAAATGCCGATGAAGTTGTTACAGATGGCTTTGCCGCAGGAAGAGGCTCTGCAACTTTCTCCATCATCACCAATTGCTCTGCGCTTTTGGGTGTAAAGGAACTTTTATAAAAAATATATATGGACACAATAACAATAATGAAACTGGCTGCCATTGCCAGGGGTTTATAGTAAGTGGGAAATCGCCTTTTTTTTGAATTTTGAGCTTCCTCAGCGGTCAGACCTTTGGTCAAGA
>JAKAGC010000649.1 GCA_021817755.1 Acidobacteriota bacterium
ACTTCCGCCGGCGGGCTGAATGAGCAAGTCGCCGAGACTTCCGTCTGAACCCCAATAAGGGGATAAAATACCGCGGTTCTCATCATCGGAAGCCTGAAGAATAGCTGCACCGGCGCCATCTCCAAAAAGTACACTTGTATTACGATCTTCCCAGTTAATAATACGGGACATAATTTCAGCTCCGGCTACCAGGACTGTCCTGGCGAGACCGGAACGAATAAAGGAGTCTGCAAGAATCGTACCGTAAAGAAAACCGGAACACCCGGCGCTTAAATCGAAACCGGGAACGGGGTTCAGACCGAGTTTGTTTTGCACCAAGCATGCGGTTGAAGGATAAGCATTATCAGCGGAAACAGTACCTACTATTACAATATCTATCTCTTTTCTGTCAATCCTTGCATCTTCAATAGCTCTTTCTGCGGCGCGAGTGACGAGATCGGATGTGGTCTCATTCTCTGCTGCAAAATGCCTTTCCTTGATTCCTGTTCGTGTTATAATCCATTCATCCGACGTATCTACCAACTTTGACCAATCATCATTTGTCATAATTTTTTCGGGTAAATAATGACCGGTACCTAGAATTCGTGTTCTTTGCGTTTTCGTTGTTTTCTCTACTGTCATGTAATCTTTATTTCCTTTTAATTTTCTTCTTATTTAAGAGTCTCCCTGAAATAGAGGAAGTAAATTTGTACACCCAATTCACGGATGTCCTTTGGGTCTTTCCCCCTGCTTGTTAGAGAAGCGGGGATAAACGTTTTATCTGTGTCGATGATTAACTTGATTTCATCTTCGTTTCCCATCATTGCGGGAGTAATAATATATTTTTTTGAAAATTTCGCGCTTTCCGGAATAAATTCTTCCAGGATGGTATTATTAAGCTTGATTGTAATCTTCTGGTCCGGGATAATGGCTTTATCGACTCCACCACGGATAATCAGAAGTGACTCTTTTCTGGGGTTTTCGATAATACAAACGGCGTGTTTGGAAGTCCACTGCCATTTACGTTCTTCGGGGTCTTTAATGGTTAAATCGGTTTCTGTCTGGTACCAGCCTTCATCAAAGGTTTTTCCAGGTGCATTAGTAGATGCGGAGTATACCTGGAGAACCTGTCGAGCCAATTCTATAGTACTTTTATTATCCGATGGTTTATATAACCCGACTGTTAATACTATTTCTTCGTATCCTTCAAAATCGATATCGAATTCATCAATAAATTGCGGTATGAAAATTTCCCTGGAATATGAAATCGTCTCTCCCTTTTTCCACTGGGAAAAAGGTCTCTCCGGCGAATGGTCATCCTGCAGCAGCATCTCTTTTTTCTTGGTACACCAAAAATGAACAAAAAACCTGTAATCATCAGTTAATCCCGCAAATTGATCGGTTAATTTTATCTGATAGCTCATTTTGGCGTAAAGAAGATCAGTGATTGGGGTAGGAAGAATTTTTACGTTTAACTCAATTCCTTTTTTATCGGTATTCTTATTGCATGAAAACAAGGTTAATGCTGCCAGCATTATTAAGCCAAGGGTCTTAAGTTTCATAGAACCTCCTTAAAAAATGTTTCATGTGTATTCTCATATGAGTCTAACCTATAAAAAAATCTTTTAGAAGTAACTATTTAACATAATTGCACTTACAAATCAAATAAATTGTGGATAAAAATAGTAAAAATTTTTTTACATAAAAATATAGAGAAGTGGGTTTTCTTTTGATAGTAGGGTTTTCGTAGGAGAAATGTAGTAAAAAAAGAAGTGTTAGGATTGTTAATTTTTTTTTAAGGCAGGGTAAAAAAGAAGTGGAAATGGTGAGGAATTGCTCCATTAATTATATGTAAAAAAAAGAAGAGGCTCAACACTCCCGGGTCCTTGTCAAATAGAGCTGGACCCGGGATGTGTGAATCTATCTACATTATTTTTTATTTTTGTCGATGTCTTCGTATTCTGCGTCGATGACTTCGCCTTCTTCGGGAGCGGGACCGGATGCATCGCCGGTATTATCGGCACTGGGGTTGGGGCCTTTATTTTGTCCGGACTGGGCGCCTGCATTCTTGTAGAGTTCGGTAGAGAGGCGGGAGGTCAATGCATTGATATTTTCAATCTCTGTTTGGATACGTTTGTCATCTTCGCTTTTAACGGCATCTTTTGCTTTTTTAACAGCTTCATCGATTTCATTGGTCATGTTTTCAGGGATTTTGTCCTTATTCTCTTTTACGAGTTTTTCGAGAGCATAAGCCAATTGATCCAGTTTGTTCCTATTTTCGATTTGCTGTTTTTTGGATTTATCTTCATCGCTGTGTTTTTCGGCATCTTTGACCATGCTTTTGATTTCATCTTCAGAGAGACCGGAAGAAGAGGTGATGGTGATAGCCTGTTGTTTGCCGGTAGCAAGGTCTTTAGCAAAAACGTTAAGGATACCGTTGGCATCGATATCAAACGTGACTTCAACCTGGGGTACGCCTCGGGGAGCAGGTGGAATACCGGTTAATGTAAACTTACCCAGTGTCCGGTTGTCTCGTGCCATTTCACGTTCGCCCTGTAGAACATGGATTTCAACGCTGGATTGATTGTCATCAGCAGTAGTAAAGATGTCTGTTTTCTTAGTAGGAATGGTAGTGTTGCGTTCGATCAAACGGTGAGTAATACCGCCGAGAGTTTCGATACCCAGGGAGAGAGGGGTTACGTCGAGGAGGAGTATATCTTTTGCTTCTCCACCCAATACGCCACCTTGAACAGCAGCACCGGCAGCAACTACTTCATCAGGGTTCACGCTCTTGTTGGGTTCTTTTCCGAAATAATCTTTTACCAGTTTCTGTACCATGGGGATACGGGTGCTTCCACCGACCAGTACGACTTCTTTAATATCGGAGACCTGGACACCGGCATCTTTAACAGCCTGTTTACACGGAGCGAGAGAACGTTCCACCAGTTCGCCCACCAATTGCTCGAATTTCGCACGATTCAGCTTCATTATCAAATGTTTGGGGCCTGTTGCATCGGCAGTAATAAAGGGAAGGTTGATTTCGGTTTCCGTTGTAGTGGAAAGTTCGATTTTGGCTTTTTCAGCGGCTTCTTTAAGACGCTGTAATACCATTTTATCTTTAGAAAGATCAATACCCTGATCTTTTTTGAATTCACCAATGATCCAATCGATCAAGCGTTGGTCGATGTTATCGCCGCCCAGGTGGGTATCACCGTTGGTGGATTTAACTTCGACGATATTTTCGCCGATTTCCAGGATCGATATATCAAATGTACCGCCACCAAAGTCATAAACAGCGATCAATTGATCCTGCTTCTTATCGAGGC
>JAKAGC010000650.1 GCA_021817755.1 Acidobacteriota bacterium
ATTGGTAATGTTGGTCAGGGTACTACCGACGGAAGTCTTGTCGAAATAATCATTGGAAAGATAGACCATGTGTTTGAATAAGTCCATCCGCAGATCGAGAAGGATTCTCTGACCGAGGTACTGCACGGCGTAATTGAAAAGAACCTGGAAAATAAAGGAAACAGCCAATACGACAAGTAGAAGCAGTGCGGTATATTGGAGCCCTATCAGGTCGTGTTTCATAATATCGCGGTCGATACCGAGTTTTACAAGATAGGGGTAAATCACTCCTGAAATATCCCAGATGAGCATAAAACTTAATGTAACGAGGGCCAGGAATATGTGGTTACGGAGGAAAGGGAGAAGGCGGCGAAGTAATCGCAGATCGCGTTTCTTTGATTCGTCCTGTTCGATAGTGTCCATCATCATGGTCTATTTCTCCAATTCCATTTCCATCTGCTGTAAACGTGCGAGTTTGGAATAAAGCCCTTTCTTCCGCATCAATTGCAAGTGGTTTCCTTGTTCGATTACGGAACCATCATCCATGACATAGATTACATCGGCAATTTTCAATACGGATATACGGTGTGATATAAGGATTAATGTTTTATAACAGTTATGAATTTTCAAGCTTTTCAAGATATGTTCTTCTGTCCTGGAATCGACATTGGAAAGGGGATCATCCATGATTAGCACGGGAGCACATTTACCCAGAGCTCTGGCAATTGCCATGCGTTGTTTTTGGCCACCGGAAAGAGTGATTCCACGTTCGCCGATTACCTGTTCAAAACCCTGTGGGAAGGATTGTATTTCCTGGGTAAGTCCTGCATTATCGGCAGCTTGCTGAACGGTTTCTTCCGAGAGTTCATTGGGCCCGAGCGATATATTTTCCTTTACTGTACGCGAGAATAAGAAGGGGTCTTGCGCTACTACAGCGACATGGTGGTAATAGTCTTCGAGATTGATATCGCAAATATCGGTTCCATCTACAAAGACCTGTCCAGGTTGTGGTTTGAGTAATCCGTTCAGGATATTGACAAGCGTGGATTTTCCGCAACCTACAGGACCTGTAATTCCAATAGTCTGACCGGGTTTAATGGTGATATTCAAATCTTTTAAAACCAACTGGTCATGCCGGGGATAAGAATAATTCAAATTACGGATTTCCAATATGGGTTCATCGGAACAAAGTCTTTTTTTATTTTCGATATCTTCCACAGGGTAATCGAGAATATAATCGATGCGCTTCATAGCTGTAATACCTTGTTGGATTAATGACATCATCCATCCGAGAGCAAGAATGGGGAATGTGAGATATGTAATCATTATATTGAATTGGAGGAGCTGACCGATGGACATCTTACCGGAAATGACCTGTTTCCCTCCGAAGTAGAGGATAATCAATTCGGAAACAGAAAAAAGAAATACAAACATGGGACGTAGCAATTCCTGAAGCTTAACTACATCCATCTGTTTTTTGAGGTATTCCTGGTTAAGGGTATTGAAGCGTTGAATTTCTATTTTTTCAGAAGTAAATTGTTTGATTGCACTTATACCGGAAATAATCTGCCATACACGGTTATTCATTATTCCCATTGCTTCCTGGATTATCTGGAATAGGGGTTGAAGCATGGGGAGTAGTTTAACGATGGCGATTACGAGCACAAGCATGACGATACCGATTTGAAGCACCAGTGTCGGACTTAGTGAAAGAAGTACGGGTAAAAAGAAAACCATACGGGTGAGGGAGTTGGGAATATACATAATACCCGGGCCCAATAGTGTACGGACACTGCTGAGATCATTGGTACTTCGAGAAATTAAATCGCCTGTTTCGTTTTCCTGGTAAAACAGGTAATGAAGGGAGAGTAATTTATGATAAATCCGTTCTCTGAGTTCGAATTCGATTTTCCGTGATACTCCGATGATGAGTTTTCTCATCAGGAAAAGGGAAGTTGCCATGATGGCGGTGAAAATGATTATTTTTATGATATTGGAATAGATGACCTGGCTTCGATTCTGATGGCCGATTTCATCCAGGATGATTTGCATGAAACCGGGTATTCTCATGGTGGTATAATTTTGCACGAGAAGGAAAAAAAACCCTACGGCAAGTACACGGGCATGTTTTTTTATAAAAGGAAAAAGCGTTTTCAGTTTCTTAATGAGAATCTCCGGTCATATTATAATCCAGATGAGTAGTTTTATCAATATTAATGGGTATAGACATCTTCATACTGTTGAACGATTTTATCCATATTAAATTTATTAAGCGCTGTATCCAGAGCCTTATTTCGGATGGAATTGTAGAACTCGGTGTCATTCAAAACACGAATTGCTTTTTCGGCTGCTTCCTCGATATTGTCTAAAGAGAAGAGGAACCCTGATTCCTCATCATCGATGACTTCGGGAAGTCCGCCCACCCTGGTTGCAATGACGGGGATGCCGCATGCCATGGCTTCGAGTGCGGCGAGTCCGAAGGATTCCTGTTCACTGGGGAGTAAGAATAGATCGGAAGACGCAATTAATGCCCCGATATCGCTTCTCACTCCAAGGAAAAGAACATCTTTTTCAATGCCGAGATCTTCAACCATTTTCATCATTTCGAATTGCATCGGACCTTCACCGACAATATGAAGGGCGACTTTATCACCCATTACTTGATGTACTTTGTGAAATATCCTGATAACATCGAGTGGACGCTTTACAGGTCGTAAATTGGAAATATGCATCAGGATGAATTTATCGGTATTTCCTCTTAAGGTATCACTGCGTAGTTGAGGATTGAAGAAACGAGGATTGATAAAATTATAAATGGTTTTTATTCGTCCTTTTGTAACGCACATTTTGGTTTCAGATTCAAGAGCAAGACTCCTTGAAACAGCAGTAACACTATCGCTTTTTTCAATAGCATAACAAGTGATATCCATCATACTGGGATGGGCGCCAACTACTGTGATATCGGTTCCATGAAGTGTGGTAACACACTTCACGCATTTCCCGGAGATATCCCTGCCAAGGAAAGCGGATATGGCGTGGGGCATGGCATAATGACTGTGAATGACATGGATGTTGTGCCGTTTAATGAGCACTGAGAGTTGAGAAGCAAGGGCGAGAGCATAGGGTTGATAATCGAATACGGGGTATTCTTTCATATGGACTTTGTGAAAACGCATCCGGTCAGAGTATTGGTCTTTCAAACGGAAGGGGGGTTCGAGTCCCATAAAATGAACGGTATGACCTTTATCTTCAGCCATTGCACGTCCGATTTCATAAGCAACGATTCCCGATCCTCCGATACGGTGGTAACATAAGATGGCGAT
>JAKAGC010000651.1 GCA_021817755.1 Acidobacteriota bacterium
GATTGGAATCATTGGATTTACTGATTTTAATGCGGAATCTACAAACTGTGTAAATTTGGGATCCATTTTAAAATAGACGAGCAGGAATACGAGGGGGAACATAAATACAGAGAAAGGACCATTGAGCAAAAAAATTGGTGTACGGTTCATTATGCGCCATTCCCTCCAAAAAATTGCAATAACCGGGTGGTGAATTATGGATACTTTTTCAGATAATTCCTGTTTTGTTAAGGTATTTTTTTTACCACCTGATTCCGATATAGAGAGTACTCCTTCATAAAATATTTTTTGCCCTAATAAAACCAGTAGATAAAAGAAAAGAAGGGAAGTTGCAGTTAGAATAGCAAGTGATGACATTCCAGGGGCTGAAAAACCATGGATTAATGTATCGTGCGCCCATTTTCCTGGGGGGAAATAGGCACCTATCGATCGTACCATTCCATTTTCCTTGGATATCATTTTCCCGAATTCAGCAGCCCCGGGGGTTTTACTCCTGTCCATTCTATCCAATTTATGAAGTTGGAATTGGATAGTAAAAATCAGAATAATAAGAAGAATACTGCCTACAGTTATCATTACATCTTTTTTTCGGGAAAACTTTAATAATCTCATCATACCGAATACAAGCAATGAAACAATACCTATTGGAATAATCGGGATCAGCAGGTATATGACAGGTAGCATCAACCAATATGAAAACGGAACATGAGCGAGAATCCCAAAAAAGATTAATCCGGGAAGAATAAGGGGTGATAAAGAAAGGTATTCGGATATTAAAATTGTAATAAATTTTCCACTAATGACATGTCTTGGTTTTATGGGAAGGGGAATAAGCATTTCAAGATCAGTGGAAAAATAATAAGCGGAAATAATATAAAAGAAACCAAATACCAGTACAAGCATTTGAGCACTGATTATGACAAGGGTTAATAAAGCGTTTTCCTGATGAATGGGTTGCAAAACCTGGAATAACAATTTAAAAAATGTCCAGTATCCATAGTATACTCCGCCAGCTATAAACAAGCCGACAGGAACGATTAATGCCATAAGCCATGGGATTCGCTTATCGGTACGAAAAAGATGAGATAGAATTGAAACTCGAAAATTTATTTTAAGACCGAATTTGATTAGAGGCCATATGTTACTCATTTTTCCGTCAACTCCAGGAAGATATCTTCAAGCGACTGCGTACCGGTTGCCATTTCTTTTAATTGGGACATCGTACCGCAAGCGATTAATTTACCATGTGAAATGATGCCGATACGATCACATAATTTTTCTGCAACTTCCATGACATGAGTGGAAAAGAATACGGTTCTTCCTCTATTGCAAAGTTCACGCATTATTTCTTTAAGATGGAAAGCAGACCTGGGATCTAACCCCACAAGCGGTTCATCGAGGATAAGTATCTCAGGATCAGAAAGCAACGCGCCAAGTAATACAAGTTTTTGCTTCATCCCATGAGAATAACTCTGTATGGGGTTTTTTATCGATTGAGTCAATTCGAAGAGATTAAGCCATTTCTCGATCCGGGATTCTCTATCATTTTTCGAAACTTGGTAAACATCTGCTAAGAAATTTAGATACTCCATTCCTTTTAGTTTTTCATACACAGCAGGCGAATCGGGAACATAGGAAGTAATTTGCTTACATTTTAATGATTCTGTCGAATTATCCATTCCTTTCATGATTATTTTCCCTGAATCGGGTTTTAAAAGGCCGACGATCATTTTTATAGTGGTTGTTTTCCCGGCACCATTGGGGCCGAGGAATCCGAATATTTCACCGGGATTTACTTTTAAAGTAAGATTTTCAACTGCTTTTATTTCTCCACGGTTATAACTCTTTGAAACTTCGAGTATTTCTATCATTTATTCCTCCGGGTTTAAGCAATTAATACGAATCAGTATCAAAAAAGTTTTAAGTTATACTGAGAATCTTTGGAAGTAGAAAAAAGGAATTATTACGTAATTGGGGAGAATAAAATAAAAATAAAAAAAGAATTGCTCAGGAGTTTGAGATTCCGGTATCTGTATCCTTGTATTTGAATAAATAAAGCGAATAAGGTTTGGCAATCCGTTTAGAGAAATGGCAAATGGTATCGATATAAACTTCTTCTACGATTTCCAGTCCAATTTCTGAGAAGAGTTTGAACATTTTTTCTTTATTATAATAGGTTCGGATAAAGACTTCTTTATTAACAGCAGTACTAAATCCGGATGGTTTACCGGTGAGCCTGTTGTATTCATATTTGATTTTTCCGATGACTCTCCTACCAAAATCGGCAATTTTCCGGTTCCACATCCTGATATTGGTCATAGTTGGAATAGCATTTAATATCGCATATTTTAACATGGAAGCAGAACTCATTTTTTCCTGGCAACGAAATCCGAAAACAAAGCCTTTACGGGCCACACGGTGGAATTCGTTCAGTATTTTTTTCATAGTAGCTTCCTGTACCCAGTTCATTAATCTTAAACACAGGATATAATCGACGGAATTATTTTTCAAAGGGATATTTACTGCATCTCCTTTAAGGATTCCATTTGAAAATTCAGGAAATTTGCGTTTAACCTGCTGTAACATATCGAATGAAATATCGATCCCAAAGATTTTGTGGGAACTTTCATCGAAAAGAGGAAATAAACGTCCGGTACCTACAGGAAGATCCACGATGATGGAATCGGGTTCAAAGTGGTCTATAAAATTCTTGATAGCTTTGATTTCAATTTTCCATTTTTTTCTTCCTGCGCGTTTTTTATCATATTCGGAAGCGGTTTCACCTTTATACCGCGTCCTGACACTATTGATTTTATATGAAGTCATTTCTTTAATTCCTTATTAAAATTATTTTCCCGGTACCTTCCATCTGAAAAGAAATGAAGGACCTTTCTTTCATTAAAATTAAGTATAGGATATTCCAGTAATGATTAAATCGGTATTTAATGGCTGAGTAAGTACTGCAATAGTTAATGGTCAGCGTAACCTCCATAAACGTGAGCTTTTGAGTTTATACTATAATCATATAAACCGGGAATATCACAATTTAATGGATGGCGGCCCGACCACCCGGTTTTATTTTAACCTGTACCGGAAAACATGGTCCCGGCACACCCTTTTTAGATTTTTATTATACCACAAAGGGAATGAAAATTACAATAGAAAAATACTTCTAAAAATCACCGCATCTAACGCTTCCAGATTACATATTTTCCTTATTATTTAATTTTTAAGCCTATTATTATTCAAGAAATTCGTCTTCTCAATATTCATTCTTTGAAGATATATCAGATCGGA
>JAKAGC010000031.1 GCA_021817755.1 Acidobacteriota bacterium
ATTGATGATCCCCAAATAGCCCCCCAAACTGCCTTTGATTGGAAGAAGGAGTACCCTGAAATCATGAATGATGGTGGTTTTGATATTATTATTGGCAACCCACCCTGGGTTTTTGCCAGAGAAGGTAAATTCGATCCCGTTTCAAAACAGTATCTGTACAATAATTACCAACTTGCAGATTATCAACTAAATACCTATCCCTTATTTATAGAGAAATCTTTCCAATTATTAAAAAATTCAGGTTATCTTGGCTTTATTATTCCCAATACATGGTTGACAATTAACCGCTTCAGCCGGTTAAGAGAATTTATACTTGATAATACCAGCCATACCAAAATAATTAATATATATGGAAATATCTTTGAGCAAGCTCGAGTCGATAGCAGTATTTTAATCCTAAAAAAGAATACCTCTTTAGATGATAAGGAAAACCCCAGTATTACCCTAGGTGAAATGAAGAATGCGGAAATTCAAATCATTGGAGAATTTCATCCCCAGCAATTTAAATCCAGGTTTTCCACCATCAACTTCTCTTTTTTAAAAAATCCCACAATTCATCAAGTTATGCAAGAGATAAATAATCATTCAAGGCCATTAAATGAAATAGCAAGAGTCTCCACCGGTGTAAAAGTATATCAGACAGGAAAAGGAAATCCCCCTCAAAGCCCTGAAACCGGTGCAAATCGTATATTTCATTCCCATGAACCCCAGGGCATTTCTTATAAAAAATATCTTGAGGGAAAAGATGTTGGGAGGTATACCCTCAATTGGTCTCGTGAATATGTAAATTATGGACAATGGATTGCTGAACCCCGCAAATCCGTAGATTTTTCTGTACCTCGAATACTCGTCCGTCAAATACCCTCTAAACCCCCTTATTGTATTAACGCTGTTTTCACTACACTTGAATATATCAATGATATCAACAGCATGGTCGTGCTCAACTTCAAAGAATCTCCATTATTTATTCTTGCTTGCCTTAATTCCCGGATTGTCTCTTCATGGTTTATTCATCGATTTGATAAACTCCAGAGGACATTATTTCCTCAATTTAAAGTCAATGAATTAGCCAATTTTCCCATTCCTTATGCAAATGAGCAAGAGAAAAAATCCCTCGAAATAAAAGTACAGGAAATACTCCAATTAAAAAATCCTTCTCCCTTTCAATCTTCTCAAAATTTTCAACAAGAAATGGAATTACTGGACAAAGAAATCGATGAAGAGGTTAACCGGTTGTATCGATTAACCCCTGGTGAAGCTTTAAATTGTTTTTTTGATTATTAATTCCTTTTTTCAAGGTAAGGAGCCAGGGCGTGGACCAGTTTTTCTGCCCCGTCTATAAGCACATCAACTGCCGGTAAACCCACCACCATTTCCACCGCCTCGCAAACCACTCCGATTTTTTCTCTCGAGAGGTGCTCATGATTAATTGTAATCGCGACTACTCGTTTTTCGCAAGCAATTTCAATCGCCTGGATTTGTCTCCATAGAGGTTGAATCGGATATCCCGTAAACCCATCGTAGAATTTTCTCGCCGGTGCATGTTGAAGAATTACAACATCCGGTCTTCCTGCTGCCATGATTTCATAACCGCTTGGGTAAGCCGGATTTAAAAGACTTCCTTGCCCTTCAATAACAATCGCTCGGGGGTGATTGTCGTTCCAGGCACTCCATACCGCGTGTTCCATTTCACCTGTCAAGAAATCATTAATCATGCTGTCCAGAATAAATCCGTATTTTGCGCCTTGAAGCCAGGATGTTTGGCCCGTTCCAACCATTTCTGCAGGGTAGCCCGAAGCATTTAACGCTTGAACCAATTTCCATGCTGTTGTCCGTTTCCCGATAGCAGAATCCGTCCCTAAAACCGCTATTTTTAGGGCTTCCACCTCTTCGATTTTACCTGAAAAGAAATGCAAAAATTCACGGGAAGGCGGTTTTCTGACATCTCGAATGTATACATGATTCTTTTTTGCAACTTCCACCATTTCCACATCATCCGAAAAGAAATCGTGCAGACCCGAATCCAGGTTTAAACCCATTTCCAGCGCTTTTAATAAATGCTGCCGGCCTTCCTCTGAAATGCGACCTCCATCCGGTGCAAGTCCTACTACGAGATGTGTGGCCGGAGTACCTGCTTTCTTTGCCTCTTCCACTGCTCGTTCAAGAGAATCCAAAATCATGATTCCATTGTTTTTCCCATCCAGCACTTCGCCTGAATCTTTTCCAGCGCAAGTGGAATCGATTACTGAAAGAACATGATATCTCCGTGTAAATCGTACCAGACCGTGGGCAGTTTTGCCATTCGTTGTCATAAATGCACCTTCGCAATAGACAATAGCATTTCCTTCCGGTTTTTCAAGGAATGAAGAGTTCATAGAGGCCTCCCATATCATTTCTGCTTTCTAATTTATTGTTTGCAGTTGAATAGGGTGTATTATAACGTTAAGAAGGGTTAAAAGTCAACCGTATTTTATCTCCCACCAGTAATTCTTATTATATAAAAAAAATTATTAATGCCGTAGAGATATTGCACCTTTTTTTACATTGTTTTTTTTGAATATCCCAGCATTAAATAACGGAAAAAGAGGTTATATGGAAATCGATTTAGGAATGACCGTTAAAGAAGTAAGTTTTTACTGCATAAAAAAGAAAATATAGACTGAAAAGTAACAGGAGGTAGCCCAGGTAACGTGTAATTTTACATGCTCTCTCCCGGTTAAAAATCCGCTTCATTTTATTGGTGATAAAAACCACAAGTAAGAAATAAGATAGTACACCTAAAGCCACGATAATAAAAAAGAAAATTTCATATCTTGGCTCCATTGGGATGAATATTTCGTTCTTTCTCAGGAATTGAAGACCGATCATCCATGATACGATCCCCAGGGGATTAACCATAACCATCATTAAACCTTTCAATAACGCCCATCGTTTACGTTTGATTTTAGTTACCAGGTGTTCCTCTGTTTTTTCAACAAAGCGGGAATCTTTCAAAGCTATCAATCCCAGAACGAATGTTATAATTGAAGTGAAAAGGAAAAATGCCGATTCCATACTTGGGGAAGCCGTAAAAGGAGAAATTCCGAAAAATGCCAGGATTGCCCATACTCCATCTCCGAAGGCCGCCCCAACAGCCACACTAATCGCTGCTCCGTATCTTTTATTAACTGCATCATTGAATATTTCCAGATTCACTGGCCCGATAGGTATACCAAGAATGAACGATATCCAGAAACAGGCAACGTAAAATAGTATTATCGATGGCATGAATCACTATTTTATCAAAATGTCGTAAAATGTCAACCCTTAAAATGGCCTATTCTACTTTTTTTTATCCTTGAGAAGTGGGAACGTTTCAAATAAAACCGAAAGAGGCAGTTCACCCCTACCCAAAAATTCATCATGAAACTGCCGGATATCAAACTCAGAACCGAGCTTCTTTTCAACGTTTTCTCTTAATTCCAATATTTTCAATAATCCAATTTTGTAACTCAATGCCTGTCCCGGAATGTCAGAAGAATAGCGTGAAATTTCCGATAAGATTTCTCCATCTGAAAGTATCAGATATTTTCTCATAAAATCTCTCGCTTTTTCAGGGGTCCATAAATAGTAATTCAAACCAGTATCCACAACAAGACGCACTGTGACAAATAGATCTTGTAATATACGTCCGCATTCTTCGTAAGGATCTTTGTATATACCCATTTCTCTTCCTACCCAGGAGGCATATTCCGCCCATCCTTCGCTATATGCCGGTATATAAAATTCACGAAGATCCGAAGATAAATTCGTATTTTCCATCACCGACATTACCTGGAAATGATGTCCCGGCAACAATTCATGAAGTATTAATGCTGCGCTTGCATTAAATAAACGATTCTTTTTCTCATAATCGGACGCATTATAATAATAATATCCGATCGGATCAGCCCCAGTTGGATTCTGGTAATACCCATAGGTCATCGATTTTTCAAGCAATGGGTCCAACGGTTTTAATAAACATGGTGCTTTTGGGATTTTACTAAAATACAGAGGTAATTGTTTTTTTACTTCTTCAAGGAAAACAGTCATCCTATTTCCCATTTCTTCCCTACTTTTTAAGAAGAATTGAGGATCTGTTTTTAAAAACCCGATAAAGGACTCCACATCACCATAGAATTTCAATTGAATTCGTATCTCATCCAATTCTTTTTTTAAATTTTCAATCTCTCTTAGACCTATCCAATGCACTTTTTCCGGTGAGAATGGTAGAGAGGTGTAGTATTTAACAAGGAATTCATAATACTCCTTTCCTCCCGGGTAATGCCCCAATCCCATTACTTCACGAGCTGCTCCCAAATATTTCCCTTTGATGAATTCCATCATTTTCTTTAATGCCGGATTAATGCGCAGATCAATAATATCTGCGACTTTTTTTTGAAACAGTTCTATATCCTGGTCTGATTGAAGTGCCCCACCCTCTCTCAATCTGTTCTTGTGTACATAAAAGAGACTTTCCTTCTATTGAAGCATAAAGGATTCGATAAATGCCAGGAATTTTTCGATCTGTTGTTTATTGGCTACAATATTTCTATTCAATTGATATTCAAGAATACGCGTTTGAGTATTGATAAAAGCAACGTACTCTTCAAGTAAGCGCAGGTAAGATTCTGTATCTTGTTTTGTATTAAACTCATACAGTGAAAAGAAACGGTGTACACCAGGGATAGGTGAACTATAAAACGCTACAGGAATTTGAAATTTATAGAAATCCAATTGTTTAATGGAATTATTGAGATCCCATTCCAGGCGGCGCAGGGTTATATAATCTTCAGAACAAAGTTTTCCGGTATCTATTTTTTTTAGTTTAGAGCCTAATATTCTGAAAAAGCGGTTATCCTCTTTGGCTCTTGCAAGCCCCGGGTCCGGAAGATGTTCTATTTTTAATCCATCCTTTAAACGCAAAAACAGATTATTCTCACGAATTTTATTCCAGTATTGCTCCAGTATTTGTGTTAAAACCTTTGAATCCTGTGAATTATTTCTTGTTACTGTTACTTTTGATGTTTGAAGTTGTTTCGAACTCTCAGGAAAAACCAGTCCACTCAAACATAATAAAAAGATTGATATAAATGATAGTAATTTCATATTACCTCCTGAAAAATAAGGATATAAGCATATTATATTGAAAAGATCACCCATTTACAAGTCTTAATCAAAATTTAAGAGTGAATTAATAGATTTGAGGATGAAACTGAGCTTTAAGATAGGAAAGTGAAGATAATAAACAATATCGATTAGCCCGTCTACTTGAAATAATTTTTTAAATTCAGTAAACTATAATATCAGAACATCTACAAGGTTTTACACAGGAGGTTGAGTCATGAATAATAAAAGAAAACTCAGACAGTTGTTTTTCTTGATAATAGTAATTATAACCATTTCGCTAATGTTCCCTCGAGCAGTCGCTTTTGCATTAACAGAAGATGAAAATAATACGATTTCGATTGTTAAAAAGAATATGCATGCTGTAGTATATATCACCAATATCCAGTTAGTATCGGATTTTTTCTATGAAAGAGAAGAAGTTGCGCGTGGAACCGGCTCCGGTTTTATCTGGGATAATAGAGGGCATATCGTTACCAATTATCATGTCATTGAAGATGGTGATAAATTCATGATTACGCTTCCCAATCAAAAACAAGTCGGTGCCCGGCTTGTAGGAAAGGAACCCAGTAAAGATATAGCTGTCCTTCGTATCGATGGAAGCCCACAGGACCTTGTGCCTGTTAAGCCGGGAACATCAGGGAATCTTCTGGTTGGGCAAAAAGTAATTGCCATCGGTAATCCCTTTGGATTTGATTATTCTGTTACTACGGGAATAATAAGTGCTTTAGGCCGGCAGATGCCTGGCGCCGGCGGTGTTACTATTAAAGGTATGATCCAGACCGATGCCTCCATTAATCCCGGTAATTCCGGCGGCCCATTGTTAAATTCCGATGGAGAATTAATCGGTATGAATACCATGATATATTCACGTACCGGAACCAGTTCAGGTGTCGGTTTTGCTATTCCTGTCGATATTATCAAGCGAATCGTCCCACAGATTATTGCATATGGTAAAGTTACGCGTCCCGGCCTTGGTGTTTCGGTTCTACCCGATCAATATGCCCGGAGAGTTGGTGTTCAAGGAGTCGTTGTCGTTGATGTCCCCACTAAAAGCGGTGCATACCAGGCAGGAATTCGCGGTATTGGACGAGATAGGTATGGAAGGCTCTATATCCAGGATATAATTGTCGGTATTAATAATATCAAAATCAATTCTTATGACGATATGTTTAATGCGTTGGATAACTTTAAAATAGGTGATACCGTAAACCTTACACTCATGCGTAATGATAAAAAACGAACCGTCCGTATTAAATTGGTAATCACTGATTAAATCGGAAATCATTTTCTATACCAAGGAATCGTTTTTACAATAATAAATATTGATTTATTCGTTCTATTACTATAAAATCTATCGATGATAATTCCTATTATTTTCTTAATGGTTGGATTAATCCTTGTTTTAAAAGGTGCAAATTTCCTCGTTGAAGGTGCCTCCTCTCTCGCAAAACGTCTCAGTGTCCCCGAAATTGTAATAGGGCTTACCATTGTCGCTTTCGGGACTTCTGCACCTGAATTGATTATAAATACTTTTTCAAGCATTGCAGGAAGAAACGAACTTGTACTCGGTAATATCATCGGTAGTAATATTTTCAATCTTCTATTTATACTGGGTGTTGTCGGATTAATCTACCCCCTCAGTTTTAAGAGGAATTCCGTACGAAAAGAAATCCCGTTTTCCTTGGTCGCTACTCTTGTTTTTTTTCTTCTTGCCAATGACCGTATATTTTTTAAACTCCACGTCAATCATCTCTCCCGTTTCGATGGAATCATATTCCTTTTTATGCTAGGATTTTTTCTCTATTATACCATAAGGTTGACAAAGCATAAAGAAACCGAAGCCGATAAGATTACTGTTTATTCATTACCCAAAACATGGCTTTTTATCGCTTTAGGGTTTGCATTTTTATTTATCGGTGGTAAATTGGTTGTCGATTATGCAGTAATTATTGCACGGAAACTCCATGTAAGTGAGAAACTAATCGGTTTAACAATTGTCTCAATGGGAACATCCTTGCCCGAATTGGCCACATCGATCGTAGCTGCATTTAAAAAAAGGTCAGATCTAATTGTAGGAAACGTCATTGGGTCCAACATTTTTAATATTTTATTAATGCTTGGAATCAGTGCAGAAATCTCCCCTATCTCTTATGATGTCGTTTTTAATCTAGATATTGGCATTCTCGTATTGGGAACCCTTTTTCTCATGCTTTCGATGGTTACATTCAAAAAAAAGATATTGGATCGGCCTGAGGCAGCAGTGTTTTTGGTGATGTATATCGTATACATGATCCTTGTTATTTCAAGGAAATAGAAATTTTTCCCTATATGAACGAATAATTGATATTTAAAATTAAAAAGCTTTAAATGATGTTTTTCAAGGTATTTTCAGCTTCCTAAAGAAAAATTCAAAATTGACAAATCGGTATCGACATACTATTATATTAAATAGGAGAATCACTATGAAGCTAAAAAGATTTAATCAAACTATGTTCGGTGTGTTATCAGGATTGATTCTGTTAATCTTTCTCGCAGGTTCCATTTACCCTGCAGCAGGATATGGACAGGGTAATGATAAAGTGAAAAAATCGGAGCATAAAAAGAAAGTAAAAACCGGTTTTGTCCATGATAAAGAGGCTTTTGAACGGAATAAACGGAATGAGGAAAGACGTGATGATGGTTACCGTAGAGATCATCGTGAGAATTATGACCATTGGAATGATAATCATGCATATGATCATCGCCGAGGGCATGGTCCTAGATTTCGGGTATTACCCGCAGGGCATACCTTAGTCCACATAAATGGGCAAAAATTTTATTATCAAAATGGATGGTATTACTGGCCTGATGGATCAGAATATTACCGTATGTCCGGTCCCGTTGGTGCAAGTATCACAATTATGCCCGGTGGGTATAAACGAATCTATGTCGGTAATACAATGTATTACTATTTACATGGAACCTATTATCAATACGATAGACCTCGAAAACTCTATTTTGTTGTGGAACCCCCCATTGGAGCTCAGGTTGTCTCAATCCCCGAAGAATATGACAGAGTTTATATGGGATCAATTCCTTATTACCATTATAATGGATCCTATTATAAATATGATCCAAGGCATAAGGTTTATATTCTCGTGAATGCACCTATCGGTCTGGAATTATCTGTACTCCCTTTCGGATGTAAAATGATTATGCGTGGGAACAATAAATACTATTCTTATGGCAGTGTGTACTATGAACCCGTTCGTAGGAATGGAGGAATGGTATTTCGAGTAGTTCGTTGGTAAAATTTATATAAATTTAATTAAGATATGAATAATAATGAATCCCCCTTGTCCGCTTCTCGGTAGGGGGGATTCATTAATATCTCCAGCGTGTTAGTTTCCTTCGGGAAGAATTTGTACTTCAGTTTCGGGAACAAAGGCTGCGATAGCTTTTACCAATTCTGTTTTATTCATCCCCCCCAATACTTCACTCATTTCAATTGCTTTTAATTCAGTCATTGTTTACCTCCATTGTATCGATAAATTCAATTACCCGATTTTCATTCGGTTTCTTATTAAAGCAATCCATCTGCCAAATCTTAAAAATGAGGTGAAATCCAATTTCAATATTTATAGATGCGCTCCACCCCCTTATTTTCTTTTAAAGAGAATTATAATCCAAGGCGCCTTAAAATTTTTTTTGCAAAAAAAAGAAAAAAAGTGTGCGCTCCCGTACAATCAAATGTACGGAACCGGACAATGTGAAATAGGGCCTATCAAATTAAAAAGAATTTTTTGTGGAAAGAAATTTATTTTCTTTCTTTTTTTGTGATTTTTTCTTTAGGGTAATGGGCGTTAATTGAGAAGCAGGAACTCCAGGCATTATTTTATCGAAACCCGCCGGAGTTCCTTCCGTTGGAGAGGAGGATAAACAATAAGATTCTCCTTTCATCCGGGGGCAATCATTATAACCCGGACAATCTCCACATTTACCTTTCATTCAACGGCTCCCGAAAGATTAACCCCATTTGGTTGCTTTAATTATCTGATAAGCTGCATTCATGTATTTTTCGATATTTTGGACATCAATTTTGGTATAATCATCTTTTTTGTTTCCAATTCCTGCTACAAGGACAATTCTCCCGCTCTCCATTATTGGAAGATTCATATGCCTTCTAACCATCACATGACCTTTAGGATATCCTTTCTTTGTCGGTTTTACCAGGTTTTTATAATCATTGGTGATAACGGCTTTTCGTTCTCTGATTGCATCTCCCCAGAGTCCCGTATCATCCAATTTGTAGACGATTGGTTTGTTTATAATCGCACAATTCGTCATTGCTGATTTTGACCAGCCAATCATTGTAAGGTTTTTAGCAATACTGTCATAAAGGGCAAAGTAAGAAATAGTCGAATCTGTTAACTGACACATCCCTAATGTTAGCGCATCAGCAATCTCGGTGTTTTTTTTCCCTTTTAGTTTCTCCAAATCCGCTATTGACTCTTCGATAGTTTTTAATATCATTCTTTACCTCTCATTTAGTTGATATTTTCTACACATGTGATATTAATAAAATCCAAATCGAATGTCAACCAAAATTGTAACATATTTTTTTTTATCAAAACAAAATAAATTCAGATTTTAAACATAACGAAGAATGTCTTCCATTGACGAATCCCCGAATATGAACCCAATTCATTGCACTAAATACCGGCAGTAATAAATAGTTTTGTTATAAAGTTGTTACTATGAAAACTCAACTAAAATGAATGAAAAAAAAATAAATATCGAAAAATGTATTGACATTTTTTAACTCGATAGTGTATAAATAGAAAATGAAAACAGACCAAATTTTCAAATCAAATGGAGGACAAAAAAAATGAGAAACTTTCTTTACGGGGCATTAATACTGCTCCTCATCCCAGTTATGTGTAATGCGGTGATTGTTGGTTTAAACGATGATGTGCATTTCGATTATTCTGGACAGGCAAATGATTTCCATATCGAAGGCAATGTGCATTCCAGTGGTGGAATTACCCCTACTGTAGCAAGTATTCTTGTCTTTGGAGATCCCGGTACAGGGAACTGGACTGTATCCGGTTATCGATTAATCCAGGTTGGACCGGAAGATTGGCATTTTATATTGGATTTCAGAACTGATGGATACATTGTTTATTGCCAGTGGATTCATTTTGGAATTAAATTCAATGTAAATGCAAAGAATATCATTGCGAATTTAAAAGGTTGGTGGACGTTGAATGGTCAGCCTTTATACCAGTTGCTTCTTTCAACTGAGTATCAGCAAGTTGCTGTCACCGGATTTGAAGTGGATACTGAAAACGGTGAGCAATTTTTGCGTATAATGAATAATACCAATCTCTCAATCGAAATGGACAGCCTGGAACTCGCTGTGTCATCACACGAAATCAGTCTTCAGGATATGTTTACAACAGGGTTGGGAAGACCCGGAGAAGTCTCTCCGAAATTCCCAACTTTGGTGTGGAAAAATGCAACACAGCTTATCCCAACTGTTTTGGATCCAGGAAATGAGGCAAGATTTAACTTAAGAACCCTGGGAATTCAACTTCAAACAGGTCAGTTCCTCTTGATGAGAGGCGGGCAGGCCATGAAGGGATCAAAATCCACCCGTATTACAACTGGTACCGATTGGGGCTGGTTCTGGGAACAGCACGGCCAATAATCGTATTAGGTTAATACTATGAAACCGGGGGGCAATTCAATTATTACGAATTGCCCCTCTTCTGTTTTTGGTATGTTTAGATAGATAGAGAATGGAAAAAGGGAATGCATAAAAATACATTTATGCATTCATTTATAATTCTAGTGAAGTATTGATTTTCAGAAACTTTTGACTTATTGAGTATTTATTTCTTTTCAGGTTTCTGCGCTTTTTCTGTATTTAATAGAGCACTCAAATCCACTACTTTTCCATTTAAGAAATTTTTGCCCGGTTGATCCTCTCTTATCTCGGATATTAATGAAGCATCTCCATTTTTATCTTTTATAAAAAGTTTTTGTACAAATTTCTCTAACATGGAAAAAGTTTGAGGTGCCATAACATTTGCCTCTTTTAAGTTATTCAATACATTCTCAATTTTTGGAATTTTAAAAGTGGTAATGCCTACAGGCGGCCAGAGATTTACAAACTGGACGTTGGATTCGATCGAGATTTCACCGAAATGATGTTTCATTGGATTTATCGATAATTTGATAGCTGGTTTTGAGCGAGTAAATTCCCCTCCCATTTTCATCGCCGACATTGCCATTGTCATTTCCTGCTGCTGCCGTGTTTTTTCATCAAGGCCCGGTTTGTTCAATTCTCTTGCGTTACGTACTAGCTCAAAATAGGATTTAATAAAATCCGATGAAAGATTTTCAAGTGAAAAAGAAGAGGTAAGCTCATCGATATCAAAAATTACTCCGATTAATTTTATCTCGGGAACTGTAAATCTCAGTTTCTTGAGTTTGCAGTCCGAACCAAAATTGAATTGAGTTTTACTATCGTTTGGCTTCATGAAATAGTTCAAGGAAATCTCTTGCAGGGTAAAATGATTGGGAACACTCTTGTTATTACCCGCAAGAATATTTAACCCAGTTAAATGAAGACCGATATCAAACAGGGAATTCCCCTTGTTCAGTGCTTCATTAACATCAGGAATAGGAGCATCTTTTTTGTAGAGATTCAAAAATAGATTCGAATTCGCACGTTGTTCATATTCCATTTTATCGACAGTAAAATCAAGTGAAAAGTTTATACCTTTTTCTTCTGTATTCATGATAAAATGAATTTTTTCCGTTATACCGTTCTGAACCTCGGATGCAGTGTTCATCATTCCCAATAATTCAATCAGGTCTTTTCCTTCATATGTCAAAATCGGACTCAGAATGTAATTTTTCATTTCCGAATTCCCGATTGATAAACTGATTTTCATTCCAATGGAGGTTGGAGTAGCCGGTTTATGTTTAAAATCAGTCATTTTGGATAGTGAATCGATCTCAAAATTTAATCCTTTAAAAGATGCAATTTCCAGGTATTTTGCTCCCGGATCGTATAAAAAGGTTATTTCATCTACATGAACGGTTACCGGTTTGGCTTGTAAATCCATACCTCCAAAAAAGTTTTTATAACCAGAAATATCTAAAATGAATGGTGTGTTTTTATAAATAATCGTATAGCGTTCCCCCGATTTTTTAACAGAGGCTGAAATTTTTGCCGGATCTATTTTTATACCTAGTGGAGAATTGTTTATCGCTTCGACCAATTGATATTCAGGCCCCCTTTTTTTACAAGATATCGTACTCATCAGTCCAGTAAAAATGATCCCAAATAATAGTGCGTTTAATAAAACATAACCTTTCATTTTATAGATTTTCATAGTATTCCTCCATTAGATTATGAATTTATCACGTTTATGTTCGCTTGTCAACTTTTTTGGAAATTATCCCCGTTAAATCTATACCGAATTTTTTACTGTTGAAATAAGGGAAAAAATACACGAAAAGTAGTGCCTTTCCCCTGCTCGCTTTCCACTTCGATTTTTCCTTTATATTCATCCAGGATATGTTTTACTGCAAATAATCCCAGTCCGGTTTTCTTGCCTTCTTCATTTGAAATGAAAGAAAGTGTAAAGAGTTTTTTCATTGTTTCATTGTCCATACCCGCCCCAGTATCCATTACTTCGATGCATACCGTTTCCTGGCCTACTCGTTTCGCTGAAAGGGCAAGGAACCCCTGACTGTCGGACATCGCCTGGATCCCATTAATACAAAGGTTGAGAAGGACCTGTTGCAATTTTACCGCATTACTTTTAATATAAATGGCTTCATTTGGTTTCCCCCATTTTATATGTATCCCGTTAGAAAGTGTTGGGGAAAGAATTGAAACGATATCATCGATTATTTCATTAACGTTTATGGTCGTTAGTTTTTGATCCAGGCGTGAAAATTTTAAAATCTGGTTAACTAACGAAGATGCTTTATCTCCTGCTCGCCGAATTTTTTCCATGCTTGTACTCTCGATTTTATCCAGCATGTTCTCTTCAATAAGAAAACTCGAATAGCCTACGATAATAGCCAGTAAATTACTCAAATCATGAATTGCTCCCGAAGCCATAACACCCACCAGATCCATTTTTTGACTGATGACTAATTGTTTTTCAAGAGCTTTATTATTTTCAATTACAATATCCTGGTAATGTTTAAGTTGGAGAACATTTTTTATTCGCGCCACCAGGTCTTCCTTATCCACCGGTTTATTAAGAAGATCGATTGCTCCCATTTCCAGTGCTTTACGTTTTAATGTCCGGTCCTGGTCCGCAGTAAGAACCACAACCGGGATGTTTCTGTGATTTTCATTCTGTTTCAATTGTTCCAGTAGTTCCAGTCCCGACATACCCGGCATGCGGATATCCGTTATTATCACATCCACCGGATGTAGTTCGATCATTCGTAATGCGTCGCTGCCGCTTAAAGCAAATTCCATTTCCCAATTGTTCCGGTATTCCCACAATAGGCGTTTAAACCCATCCAGAACCATTTGCTCGTCATCGATAAATAGTATTCTTTCCATTCTCAATTCTCTCCTTCGATAGGTATCCGAATATAAAAAGTTGTTCCCTCACCGGGTTTGGAGGAAAAATAAATTTTTCCTTTATGTTTTTCAACGATGATGTTGTGTGCAAGGGAAAGCCCTTGCCCCGTTCCTTTTCCTACATC
>JAKAGC010000032.1 GCA_021817755.1 Acidobacteriota bacterium
TCATTTGAAGTAGTTAGAACCATCGACCCATCCGGCGACATCACGGCCTTATTAATCAAATCTTCATGCTGGAACTTACCGATAATTTTCCCATTAAATTCTCGAACCGTGGCGGTTTTATCAATGGAAGCCGTGATGATCCGTTTTCCATCCGGTGAGAATGAGGCATCCAGTACACCGCCATCATGTTTATACGTCGATTCCAGGGTACTATCCAGCGACCACAGCCTTGCGGTTTTGTCCCATGAAGCCGTTATGACATAATCCCCGTTGGGAGAGAATTTTGCCGAAGTTAAAGAATCGCTGTGGCGGTAGCTGGCGATCATTTTTCCTTTCAAATCCCACAGGCGGCCCAGGCCATCGCCGCAAGCAGTAAGGATGTGTTTATTATCAGGGGAGAAGTCCACGGAAATGACCTTCCATTTGGATTGGTCATTATCCAGGGCGAGGTTAATACCATATCGGTATATATCGCCGTATTTAGAGTGGTCGAGACCGGCGATGTAGTTTCCGTCATAATCCCATACATCCGCAGTAAAATCCTTCGAGCCTGTAACCAGGAGTTTTCCATCTTTCGAACACGCCGCGGATGTCACTTCTGCGGTGTGTTTTTCGAGGCTTCTTACGATATTATTTTCCAGGCCCCACAGTGTCACGGTTCCTTTGTCCGAACCGGTGGCAAAGTATTTTAAATGGGGTGAAAAAGCGACTTTGTTTATGGTCTCATCCAGTTTGTTGAGATCAAAAAGTAATTTTCCATCGCTGTCCAGTATTTTTACTGTTTTGTCTGTGGATGCGGCGATGATGCGTTTCCCATCATCCGAGAGGGCAGTAGACGTAATTTCATCCTGGAATCGATTAAAAATAAACGAGAGGGCACCATCTGAGAAAAATATCCGGATGGTAAAATCGCGAGAAACAGTAATAATCCGGTATCCGTCGGGTGTGAAGGTTGCGTAGATAACAGCTTCATTATGGGGTAGGCGAAGCAATTCCTTTCCGTTACGGTCCCATATGCGGGCGGTATTGTCCCATGAAGCCGAAAGAATGGTTTTCTCATCCGGTGAAAAGGAAGCAGAGGTTACCGGAGCCTCCTGTTTCATTTCTACCAGAAGGTTTCCGGCAGCGTCCCATAGTTTTATCGAGTTATCCCAGGAGCTGGAGAGAATTGTATTTTCGTCTTTTGAGAATTGAATGGAAGAAATATTGGCGTTATGTTTTAATTCCAACGGTTCATCCGCTTTTTCTACCCTCCAGATTTTAAGGATACCATTAGAAGATGCTGATATAACTTTTTGTCCGGAGGGCGAGAAGATCGCTAATGATACCGGTGCAATGTGGTTAAAGGTTTGTAAAAGTTTGCCTTCCAACGACCACAACCGGGCGGTTTTATCGGTGGATGAGGTAAGGATTTGCTTACCGTTTGGAGAAAAGGAGGCGGAAGTGATTTCACCGGTATGACCTGTGATTTTTACCGGATTGGACCGGTTTTGGAGGTTCCACAGGGTGACCGTTCCGTCTGAACATCCGGTGATGAGGTATTGGCCACTATTGGAAAACGAGAGGGCCGAGATTCTGTTGCCCAGTTGCAGGGTATCGAGGTAGAAAGGAGTGTCGATGGAGGAGTAGCCTGCGGCACCGAGACATTGGGAAGAGGAGGGAAGGGGATTGGGTAGCCCTGTTTCATAGGCTTTTAAAGCGGATTTTAACGCTTCCGTATTATCATGTGGCAGTTGCCATAATGCAGAGTATGCGAAATTCAGTTCATATGGTTTCTTACTAATTTTGAGGTAGAAAAAAAGAAAAACAATACTGGTTAGTAAGAATACACCTGCAATAATAATAGAAGTTGTGCATTTTAACTTTTTCATTTTTTTTTGTTCACAATGAACATGCAGATTATAAGAGAAAGTATTTTTTATGTCAAGTTTATGTAATTCCAGACTTACAACCCATTTTGTTGAATGAATTTTTTAGACCGGCAGATTAAAAAAAGTGTGTCGCTTTTTGTTAGAATTTAGTCATTCTTGCTTTTTCAATTGTCATTTCTGTAGAATTTTTCTTTTTGCATACTCCTGTAAATGTTATTCCGGCAGAATTATTCTTACTTCTTGCACTTGTAATTGTTCCACCTGTACAAATTTTATTTCCTCTTGCACTTGAGATCGTTCTTCCTGTAGAAATTTCTGCTCTTCCGGTTTATGCGTTCACTATTTTTGTAGATATTTTCTTTCTTCTTGCTTTCGTAACTGTTCTTCCTGTAGACATTTCGTTTCTTCTTTTAGCCCTAACCGTCACTCTTGTAGAAAATTTCTTTCTTCTTGCTCATGCCATTGTTATTTTTGTACAAATTGTTTTTCTTCTTGTACTTATGATTAATATTCTTGTAGATTTTTACTTTCCAATTGCTTCTGTATGGATTTCACCTGTACAAATTGGTTTAACTATCGCTCAAATCTCATTATCGATAGGAGAATGCTGTAGGATGATGGTATACTTCTTGTTATTTATTGTAGTAATTTTTAAAGAATTTCAAAACTTTACCGTTATAGTGGTTCCATTTTCCTTACTCCTTTAAAAATAACATTCAATTCTTCTTAGATGGATTTCGTGACCGGCAGTTGTGAATGTAAATAAAGGAGGGGGAAATATTTAACCAAGGGGAGCATTTGTTAATGCTTATTGCGTAGAAAATCTATTTTATAATATTTTGTATGATACGAAGCATATCCTGAGGAGAAGCGGATGCTTTGTAAAGTATCTGGTATTCGGGAATTCCAAGTGAATGAATCTCATCATTGCGGGTGCTAACTACTGAAAAAACAATAACTTTTTTGGAATCGATTCGAATAGAAGGATCGACGATTACATTGGCTTGAGGTGACCGAAATAGGGAGTGCATGAATTCCAGGCCTAGGTAGGAATCATCAAAGGGTCTCTCTTTATGCTTCCGGGCTTCAAATTCGATCCATTTTGGGTCATCTCCTGCTAGAACTCTAATATCAAAAATGAACACTCCATAGTTCTCATTTTCCTCTTTTATTTTTTTCTCAGCGTCGGAAACTGATTTTACGGTATCCAGTAAAATTCCTGCCCGAAACAATGTGCTCTGGTATGCATAGAAATTTTCCGATTGATCTTCCAACCATAACACTTTTTTTATTTCATTGTGTTCTGTTTTATTTTTC
Organism: Acidobacteriota bacterium; assembly: GCA_021817755.1. GTDB lineage: Bacteria > Acidobacteriota > Aminicenantia > UBA2199 > UBA2199 > JAKAGC01. Next base: position 3,189 of record JAKAGC010000032.1, read on the forward strand.
ACTTTCTATCTCCCGAATTTTGGAATGGTAAACGTGACCGTTGTCATCCAGGGAAGGCGGTAACTGGGGGGATCCGTTTCGTGTTTAAGGGGTTTGCATTCGATGCAAATGGTTCCATGGTGATCTTCAATCACACGTTTTGTATCGGTTAAACCTATCCCAGTTCCTCCTCTATCACTGGCTTTTGCCAGTTCTCCCCTGTACCCAAATTCCCATATCCGACCTGACTCGATCTCTTCCTTTTTTATGGGGATACCGAGGCTGGAAATGGAAATTTCTACGCAGTTCATGGGTTGGAGCTCCCTGGCGATAATTTTTACAAATTTTCCCTTGCCATAATAGGAGTATTTTTGTGCATTGTGAAGCAGATTGCTTATCACTCGATCGATTTCAGGCATACTGATGCGAGCGTTTAAATCTCCCTTATGCTTAAAAACAATATCGATTTCTTTTTCATCAAAAGTGCCTTTAAATCGTAAGATATTTTCCTCCAGAATTTTTTTTAAATCCCATTTTCCAAATGTTCGAAGTTTTTCTTTATTGAGACCGATATTTACCCGAAGGGTCTCCACTTCCCGTTTCATGGATTCAGTCTCATCGAGGAGATACTTTGACGATTGATGGATATTTTTAAAAACAATTCCCTTTAAGAAATCAATAAAATTAGTATCGATATCTATTTCAGGTTCGGATTTATCAAAATACCCGGTTTTAATCAATTCATCCAGTATCCATAAAGCGGTATCGGTAATGGCCCGGTTAAGTAATGTGTTATTACATTCATTTAACAAACTGTAATCAAAAACCCGGATGATTTCTTTTATTTTATCGGCAAATGTCTGCTTCATAATATATCGGTGACGTTCAGAAGGGGATAAGTATGTTTTCTCATCGGAGTATATGTCCTCGACATGAATGGCGTTATGTTCCACCAGTTCATCGAGTCTTGCCATCAACTCTTCCCCTAACTTTTGGGGATTGTTCTCTTTGGGAAAGTTGATTCTTAGAACCTCTTTCAGTGTTTTAACAGATTGTAACAATAGCTCTGTATTCCCCGAAAATCGGATTACTGGATGAAGTAGGGTATGTATTAATTGGTTCAAATCATTAGTGGTCCGTTCATGATTCTCTTTCGCATCGTTAAAATTCTTTTCCAGTTCGATCTTATCGGAGATATCCCGGATGGTTCCTTCACGACCAATTATCTTTCCATTTTCTCTAATGATGTGTGCATCTACAGAAATGTGAACGATTTTCCCATTCTTATCTTTCAATTTTTGACGGGAGTATTTAGGGGTAATGATTCATCTATTTTTTTATTATAGCTTCTTCTCTCTTCATCGTCGGCAAAAAAATTGGCGATTTCTCTTCCGAATACTTCTTCTTTGTGTTCAAATCCGAGGATACGGGCATATTCTTCGTTGCAATGTACGATACGACCATGATGTCCGGATTTTTCAAAATTATCGTATTCGATGTAATAGTAACCGGTTGGCATTTTGTCCAGTGCCCTGTAATACAGTTCTCTTTTTGTAACATCATGGATCATTCCCCATTGTGCGTCAGGAAAGTCAAAGTGTCTGGATGTAAAGGTTTCCACATCGATATTCCGGGAATTTTTATGTTTGAATTTCAGGACTGCCTGGGCAAAACCGATGGTTTTAACCTTCTGACTAAATCGGTTCATCTCCTCTGAGTTTACATAGAGATCATCTATCCTTTCTCCAATCAATTCGCTTTTGCTGTATCCGCAGATGTCCGAAAATTTTTTGTTAATATAGACTAATTTGTTTTGATCATCCAGCTCATAGACACCCATTGGGAAATCTTCAAACATGGCAGGGAAAAAGACTTTATCGGTAATGGGAGTAATAAATCCCTTTACACATCCGCTTTCATCTCTCCAACATTGATCGAATAACAGGATTTCCCTGCCGTTTATGCGAAGAAATAACGTGTTACTCACCGGCTTATTACCAGCATCTTTTAACCTTTTTATTTTTAAAACCCGTTCCGCTGGGAAAATATATAGGGAAGCAATTGAATATTTGGACAAATCGATTTCATTTGAAGGAATTCCAAATATAGTGCGTGCTCTATCATCCAACTCCAAAAATGAGCCGGTTTTCTCGTCGACGCTGTAACACCCCATATCTAGAAATTCTGCTGCCTTATTTAAAATCTCTCGTTTGTCCATTTAATTCCTTCTTTTGTCTACGCGACTATACAGTTTATTTTATAAGTTCTAATAAATCTGTATTAATAGGTAATTCTAATATACATGGAATTTGAAATCAAGTATATCATTCACTTATTCTTGTAATTTAAAGAAAAAAAACGGTATTTTTGTAATAGCATTATTATATATTGTTCAATGAATTTTTGATATTATTGTCGAATTTAGTTGAAATAATTTTTTCTATAGGGTAAAATTTTTTGATGAGTAAAACAACTTATAATACGAACAAATGAAATCAATGAGAAAAAAAATATCCCTCTCCATTATTCAAACTGTTGCAATTTCTCTATTAATATCATTTCAACTCGGCGGGATACCTCCTTCACAAAAAATTAAAGTTGGATACTACGAAAGTCCAAAGCCATATCTGTTTATTAATGAGAGAGGCGAGTATGAAGGAATATTCCCGGAAATATTAGAGGAAGCTTCACAAATTGTAGGAGTGGAGGTTGAATATATTAAATTACCTCCTCTACGGGCAAAAGAATACATCGAGAATGGGAAAATCGATGTCATAATGCCGGTTTTTAAACAACCCGATGAAACAAAACGGATAGCTCTTATTCCCTCTACCGGAATAACCTTAACGGAAACATTCTATTTTTGTTTGGATACGACTATTAATGTTAATACCCTCAAACCGGAAGAATTAGCCCCATATAAGATCGGTTTAGTTAAAAACTACTATTATGGAGATCAACTAAACGATATGGCATTCCCTCTCAATGATGAATCCCTTTCGGATGAACAACTGGTGGACAAATTACTTAACCATCGTTTCGATATCGGGATCGGAGATAGAACATCGATCGAATCCATTGCCCGAAAAAAAGGTGTACTGGACCGGATTAAGTTTCTTTCTCCTCCTGTATTTAAAGCACCCCTTTATGTTGGATTCTCGAAATCCCAACCGGAATTATTTCAGAGATTTTCTAATGCTCTCAAGGAAATTTACAACAATGGAAAACAAAAAGCCATTCTAGAAAAATTCGCCAGGGGAAATGATATCGACTTTTTGGAAGAGATCGTAATCGGGTTTGACCGGAATAACGAGCCTCCCTACGCTTACCTGGACAAAAAAGAATCCAAGGGGTTGTGTGTTGACATAATTAGAAATGTAGCACAGTACATTGGCATAGATGTTCGCTTTGAAGTCTATGATTCGAATATGCTTTCTTCCTTGCTTCGTTCCGGAAAAATCGATGCGGTTCTTCCGGTGTCTCGAAATAATGCCCCGGCAAATGATTTATATTATACGGAAAAACCTATTTTTGAAACCCCCAATAATATACAAGGAAGAAAAGCTGCATTATATCTTGCTTTTTCGCTACATTCGGGGAAGAATTATAAAAAACTATCGGAATATTTTTCAAACGCTATAACCCAATTTAGAAAATCCGGGCAGTATATTAATATCTTAAAAAAATATACAAGTGGAATTCGGCTTGCGGCAGAGAACATCTCCCCTTATTGCAGTGAATCGTTGCCTAAAAATGGGCCCTTAACTGAAATAGTGGTAGCAACATTCGCCAGAGTCAATATTCCAGTTGCTATCGATTTTATGTCCCGTACCCAATTATTGGAACAGGTAAAGTCGGGGCGTTATTGGGCTGGATTTGCTGTCGAATCGACTCCAATGGGCCAAAACCACTATCTGTACTCCAATCCCATTACTAAAACCGGTCCGATTTCGCTATATAAAAGAAGAAACACAATCAATGACTACAAATCTCCAAAAGATTTATCCCGGTTTTGCACCGGTATTATTCATGGGTATTCCTATGATTCGATTTTGGGAGATATTTCCGGGCTGGACCTTTTGTATGCAGAAGGAATAGAGACGCTCCTCGATCGATTGTTAACCGGGACCATCGATATGTTTATTGCGGATTCCCTGGTTGTTCAGAAAACATTTAAACGTATCCCGGAAAGTAAAAAGAACCTGATACAGAGAATTCCGGTAATTACGGAAAATTTAACAGATACGCAATCTTTGTTTCTCATTTTTTCAAAACAGAGCCCCTATGCAGAAAAATTGCGAGATGATTTCAACCGTGGATTAAAAGAGATTCTGGATGATGGAACTTTTTCTAGTATATTGAAAAGGCATGGAGTATCCAATGAAATTAAATCCCGCTAAATCCAGCCTGAGTCGTCGATTTAATTTTAGTATTATCGGTGTGGTAATACTTATTGCATTAGTATTTTTAGTGATTATAACAATTGTTGGGAACCGGAATATCGATCGAGAGATGGAAACTCGAATCACTCGTATTGTTACTATCTCGGAATCCAGTTTGCCTCCTGTTATATGGAATTTTGACAGGGAGGCTATAAAAAGCATCTGTGAATCACTCTTTAAAGAGAAGGGAGTGGTTTTTTTTCGTTTAGGGAATCCGGGTGAACCGGGGCAGCCGTTATTCGATAAACAGGAGGGGCGCTACTATGGAAAAACATTTGATTTTTTTAAGGATTCGGAGCAATTTAAAACAAAACAGTCTCCAATCTATTATAAAGGTGAGCGAGTCGCCGGTTTTCAACTGGTGTTTTCAAAAGAGTTATTAAAAGAAGAGTTAAGAAAGAATATCCTCAATCTGATTTTTCTCATTGTTGTCATACTGGGAGCAATTTATTGGATTGTTGTTTTAATATCAAAACGTAATATATTTATCCCCTTAAAAAATTTGGAGTACTCTGCTGAAAAAATTACGGAAGGTGAGCTAAATACAGGCATAAGAGTTACCGGTGAGGATGAAATTGGTTCATTGAGTAGAGCGTTTATTCGTATGCAATTTGCGGTAAAGAATTCGATTGAATTGGAACAAAAAGCCAGGCAAGATCTGGAGAATCTAAATAAAAATTTAGAGCAAGAAGTGGAACGTCGTACAGCTCAATTGTTCCAGTCCGAGCAAAAATTAAAGGCAATTTTAAATCATCTGACACGGTGCGTGTATTGGAAAACTAACGATGGAACAGTTGAGGGTGGCAATAGATCACTAATGGATGTGTTAAGGTTTTCCGATGTAGGGAAACTAACCGGAATCGATGAATCGGAAATCTGGAAAATGCCTGATTCTCTTGCTTACATGAAAGATTTAACCCGAGAGGTTATTTCTCAGAGGACTGAGAAACTAGATATTGAATTCCAATTGCAGAATAATGAAGCCCATTTGCGGTGGTTTAAAATAGATTGCAGTCCCCTACTTGATGAGAATCAAAATGTATCGAGTATTCTGGTGGCCTTCCATGATTTTACGGAAGAAAAAAACAAAAACGAGGAATTAAAATTAGCCAAAGAAGAGGCCGAACGAGCCAATCGAATCAAAGATGAGTTTCTTGCCAAAGTTAATCATGAAATCCGTACGCCACTTAATACAATTAATGGATTTATAAAATTGGTCAGTAATTCGACGTTGACTAAAGAGCAAAAAGAAAATATTGGATATGCAGATTCCTCCACCCAGGACTTGTCACGAATTATTAATGATCTCCTTGATTTTTCCCGGATGGAGTCTAGTGAATTTACGATTGTTAATTCTGCATTTAATTTGAATGAAGTATTGACCTATATAACAAATAATTCTGCTCCCCAGGCGGAACAGAAAAATATACTCTTTAAAATAGTCAAAGAGAATAAGGTGCCTACAAGGTTAATTGGGGATGCCGGGAGACTAAAGCAGGTATTGCAAAACCTGGTGAACAATGCCATTCGTTATACGGATAAGGGGACAGTATCGGTAAAAGTTAGCCTTGATGGAAAAGACTCTCAAAACGCATTTATCGCATTTTCAATTGTGGATACAGGTTCTGGGATACCCAAGGACTATATAGAGAAGATATTCGAACCCTATCAACGCTTTGATATCAGTAAGGATAAAGGAACCGAACGAGGTTTTGGCCTTGGGTTAACCATTTCCCAACAGTTGGTTACCAAAATGGGGGGGAAAATAAGGGTTACCAGTGAACCGGGGAAAGGGAGTACGTTTTCCTTTACGCTTCCATTTGAATTAAGTGATATGACGGATAATCATGCGATCGGTGACTCAAAAATTCATTCGAAAATGGATTGGGCAAAACTAAAGGGGCTTCGTATTCTTTTGGTGGAAGATGATCCGGTTTCACAAATACTATTGCTTAAAATTTTATCCCCTTATGGAATTTTTGTTGACCTGGCAAAAACTGGAACAGAAGCGATCCGTATGGTATTTGAAAATAGTTATGATATTGTATTAATGGACATTGGATTGCCGGAATTAAGTGGGACGGAGGCGATGAAAATCATCCGCAGTGACTCCCGCTTTATTAATCTTCCCATAATTGCTGTTACTACCGATGCAATTGTCGGGAATGAGAAAATTTTTCGTGATGCCGGTGCTTCGGATTTTCTTGCTAAACCTGTTGATACCAATCTTTTGTTACAAAAAATTATAAAATGGAAAGTAAAAAATCAACATTATGTAATTAATAAGGAGAGAAAAAATGGTGATAGATAATCGTGTTGAAAATGAAAGCAAAGAAATCTCTTTTTTCAAACAAGAGAGGGGATTCCATTTAGAGGGAATAGATGTAAAAAAAGCACTTCAAAGGCTTTCTATCGACAAAGCTACTTTTATCTTGATTTTAAGAATCTTTGATTCAACCTACTCTTCAATTGTAAGTAAAATAAAAAAAATATTAGTTGATGATAAGATAGAAGAAGCCCGAAAGTTACTTCATACGTTGGAAGGAGCAGCGGCAAATATAAATGCAGATGGAGTACAATTGGCTACGTATGAGCTAAGAGAAGCCGTTAAATCAGGGGAAAAGAATTTTAAACCTCTTATCGATCATCTGGATGACCGGTTGAAAATTGTATTAAAATCAATCCGTTCATTGGATGAACATAGCAAGGGGAAGTAAAATGAAAAAGGATAATCAACATGTTATAGTAATTGTTGAGGATGAACCTGGGACTAGACGAACGATTGAATTACTTTTAAAACAGTATCAGCCAATCATTACAGAAACCGGAGAAGAGGCATTACGTATAGTAGAGAAAAATGCTAATATTATCGATTTAGTTTTGCTGGATATTGTTTTACCGGGAATCGACGGGATAGAAACCTGTCGAAGATTTAAGGAAAACCCTGGAACAAAGGGCATTCCAATCATATTTTTAACTGGAAAAGATGAACCTGAAAGTGAGGCATCCGGTTTTGAAGTAGGTGCTGTTGATTTTATTTCTAAACCTGTAAATTCTATAATACTGAACGCACGTGTTAAATCACATCTTGAATTAAAAAACTATAGAGAAAATCTTGAACGTGAGGTTGAAAAGAAAACTTCAGAAATTATTGCTCTAATTCAAGAAAATATCGATACACAAAAGGAAATAATTTTTACACTCGGAAATGTTATTGAAACACGTTCTAAAGAAAATCTCAATCATTTGGCAAGAATAGGTGAATATGTTAATTTTTTAGCTTTAAACGCCGGACTTGATTCGAAAGAATCAGAAAATTTGAAGGCAGCTTCAATACTACATGATATCGGAAAATTCGGAATTCCTGAAGCCATATTAAATAAATCCGGTAAATTAACGGATGAGGAATTAGATGTATATAAATCTCACACAAAATTGGGTTATGATGTTTTAAAAAAATCAAAACGTAAAATAATGCAGAGGGCGGCAATAATTGCTTATCAACATCATGAAAAATGGGATGGAACGGGTTACCCGCAAGGTTTAAGAGGAAATGACATTCACATCTGGGGAAGGATTACTGCCATTGCGCATTTTTTTGATGAAATTGCAGTTTATAAATCTTACAATTCAAATTTTACTCCAGAAGAAGTTTTGAAATCTTTTACCACTGAAGTAGAAAGAAAATTCGATCCCAAGTTATTTAAAATTTTAGAGGAAAAGATCGATGCCTTTTTAAACATATTTAATAATTACCCTGATAAAAACAAATAGGCAGGAGGAAGATAAAATGTGGACGTTTATCAAGGAGGCCATAAATTGGATTGGTGCAGGTACTATTATAATGATTACGGGTTATCTCATAAATTTGTATTGGAAATCGAAATCAATAAAAATTTTGGATTCAATTTTTACTAAAGAAAAAGTAAAAGAGGTACAGAAAAAATATATTCCTACTTCCTTTAAATTGGATTCTGAGCCAGAGAAAAACGAAAAAAATCTAATTCCCTTTCTATTTAAAAAAATATCAGAGGGGAAGATAAAATATGTTTTTATCTTATCAAATTCAGGTATGGGGAAAACTATTTTTATGATTGGATTATACTTGAAATATCGTTTTAGTTGGGTTCGGTTTAAAAAAAGATATGATATTGAGTTATTATCAATGCGCTTTAAAAAAGAGGAATCAATAGATGAAAAAATTAAGAAAATTGAAAAAGATTATAATACTATTTTATTGTTAGATGGGTTTGAAGAAGATCCAGATGCTATAAAAGATTTTAGAAATCGGTTAACTACGATTAAGGATTTGACTGATAAATTTCCTTTTGTAGTAATTACAGTACGAGCTAATTTATATCCTCAAAAGAAGGATGAGCCAAATGAGCAAGATTTTGAGCCTACAGAAAAAGATGCATTTGATAATAAATTTTTAAAGCTTTATATCTCCCCTTTTGAAAAACGAGGAATAGAAAAATATATTAATAAAAAAATTAAAATATGGGATTATAAAAAGAGGCGTGACTTAAAGAGTGTGATTGAAAATTCTTTCGGATTGATGAGTCAACCGTTGCTTTTAAGCTATATAGTAAAACTTCCAAATCCCGACCAAAAGAATCTTAATTTGTCTGTTAAAATATTTGAGGGAATGATAAAATATTTGATAGAAAGAGAATCAAAGAATATTGGATCGAATAGAAAAGCAGAATTTATAGACAAAATGCACGATTTTTCAAAAGATATTGCTAAATTTTGCTATTATAAATATCTTTCAAAAAAAGACTTAACTCTAACTAAAAATGAAGTGGACAGAATTGCCCAAAAACACGAAACCGATTTGCCATTGAATCAATTCATAAATAAATCCCTTTTAGTAAGATTAAAATATGATAAAAGAAATAAAAATGATGATTATATGTTTATTCACCGTGATATTATGGAATATTTTTTATCTATTGAATTGTGTCGAAATCCTGATTTTAAAGAATCTTTTGACTTTAATCAAATGCAAAAAGCAAAACAATTTTATGAAGAAATGGAGAGCAAAGATGTATTTGAGTTTTTAAAAAATACAAATCCCGGGAAAAAACCAGCTTTAAGCGGTATATTTAGAGTTAATGGTAGTACAAATAGAAGTATTTCCGAATTAAATAGCAGCCATTCCGATTATTTAGAGTATTTAAATTTAAATAACAATAATTTGTCCAATATTTCGCCACTAAGTGGGTTAATCTCTTTAAGAGAATTAGAATTAAGTTATAATCCCAATATTAATTTAAATAATTTAATAGAATTTAAAAATTTATTAGAATTAAATCTATCTTTTAATCAAATTTCTGATATTACTAATTTAAAACAGCTTAAAAAATTAAAAGAACTGAATTTATCCAACAATCGAATAGCTGATATCAGAATTTTGAGTGAATTAGAAGAACTGGAAGAATTAAATCTTGCAAATAACAATATTACAAATATTGAACCATTAAAAAATTTAAAGAATCTCAAAAGACTCAATTTAAGGAATAATGATAATATTCCGAGAGATCAAATTGAGGAATTCAAAGAGCGTTTCAATGACAACCCTTTTTTTGAAATATAATTAGCATATTAAGCGATAGGTTTTTATTAGGAAAAATATGAATTTACGAAAAGATTTGATTCAAATTATAATTAGAAAAAAAAAGGAATCGAAATATACAAAATTTGATTTATTTCACAGGATGGTTAAAAAACTATCAAATGTGACATTTATTATTTTATTTTTCTATGGATTTGTATCAGGAATTACTATTGAAAAACCTGAGAGGATTTATTTTTCTTCTGAAATGCCTAAAGAAAGGTTTCCAATCATTCCGAGAGCTTTGGCTGTAACCGAAGATGGCTGGTATATTATTCCGGATCAGGTTAATCCTCCTCCTTATTCACAAGAAAATCCCCCCGAAAAGGCAGGTAATATTAAAATTTATAAGAAAATAAAGAACTCGCTTGAGTTTTTTGCAGCGATTGAAGCAAAAGGCATTGGCAACAGTAATCTTGGTATACCAACCTATTGCTTCTATAATAAAAAAGAAGGAAAATTGACTGTTTTTGATTCTTTTTTTAAAAAAATTCTAGTATTTTATAAAAATAAAAATAAAGGATTTAAATTATTAAAGATTGTACCTTGTCCGAAAAATGGAACGGATATCACAA
>JAKAGC010000652.1 GCA_021817755.1 Acidobacteriota bacterium
AAGATTTCTCTCGAAAACGAGCAGACCGGACTGCCTATGTCCCTGTTAAATATAATGGAGATGCAACAGTTGAACCTCTTGAATACCACGGCTCCGCACATCTTTCTGCGTTGGCGGATGCAAATGGATTACTGAAAATTCCAACAGGGACCCTACTCCTGGAAAAAGGAAAAACTGTATATGTTCGACAAATTTAATCGAAATATTACCTACCTCAGAATATCAGTCACAGATAAATGCAATCTGCGATGTACTTACTGTATGCCGGCTGAAGGCGTCCAACCGAAATCCCATAACGATATCCTATCACATGAAAAAATTGTGGAAGCTGTAAAAGTAGCAGTTAGTTTTGGTATTAAAAAAATTCGAATCACAGGTGGGGAACCTCTGATTAGAAAAGGATTGCTATCCCTCATTTCGCAATTAAAACAAATACAGGATATTGAAGAACTTACCATTACGACCAACGGAGTCCTCCTGGAATCAATGGCTAAACCGCTTAAATATGCTGGAATAGACCGTATCAATATTTCCCTGGATACATTGGATGGAGAAAAATACAAGCAACTTACCCGTATCGGGGATATTCGTTATGTCCTGGCTGGAATCGATGCAACTATAAAAGCTGAATTCAAAAACACCAAGATCAATATGGTATTGATTCCTGGTTTTAATGATAATGAAGTAGAAAAAATGCAGGAGTTTTGTAATCAAAAAAAGCTCCTTTTACAAAGGATAAACCACTATTCATTGGATACGATTCATTCTATCGATCGTTCCTACCACGCAGAACGTCCTTTACACTGCGGCTTATGCAATCGCATCCGTCTGACCTGCGACGGAAAACTTAAACCGTGCCTTTTCTCTGAACTTGAAATTCCACTTGATTTCTCCAATCTTCCGCAAAGCTTCCTGGATGCAATTAATATGAAGCCGGAAAAAGGCTCCCAAAACCCAAATGGTCATAACTGGGAGATAGGAGGATAGGTGATTTTTAATATGCCTTCGGCGACCAGGGCCCCCTTTTATAAAAGGGGGCCCTGGACCCACCTAAAATTTTTTATTAAACAGGAAGATTACTACTTATTCCATTTGGGGAAACATTTTCAAGAATTCATTTTAAAGGAGAGATACAAATGACTAATGATGCAAATCAAAGTCAGGGAAAATCTGAAAAAGAGGATACAACGCTTTTGACACACGTAAATAAAAACGGCGAAGCCCACATGGTAGACGTAAACCGGAAAAAAATTATGCACCGTGAAGCGCAAGCCTGTGGTAAGATTTATATGGCCTCCGCAACTATAGATGCTATTAAGCAAAATATGATTAAAAAAGGCGATGTACTGGCCACTGCACGCATCGCAGGTATAATGGGTGCGAAAAAAACAGCAGAATTGATCCCTTTATGCCACAATATCCCAATCGACCATATCGATATTGGATTTGAAATCCTGGCAGATCATATTTCAATTCACTCTCATGCAATTTGCGATGCAAAAACAGGTATCGAAATGGAAGCAATTTCAGCAGTTTCGATTGCTGCGATTACGATTTACGATATGTGCAAAGCTATCGATAAATCAATGATTATCTCAGAAATCAAATTAATAGGAAAATCAAAACATGAGCTCCAATAATTGTTTCCTGCAAAAATATTTTACTGTTGAATCAATTAATATTTCGGAAAAAAAAGGAACACCTAAACACCCGGTTCCGGATGCAAAATGCATAGATGATTTTGGAATCAAGAACGATGCTCACGGGGGCTCAGGCCACAGGCAGGTTTCATTACTTGCTGGAGAAGATATCGACAATATGCGCTCCAAAGCGGGTGAACTTCAAATAAAAAACGGGGATTTTGCGGAAAACATCGTCACCCGTGGTATAGATTGGACACAAGCACGACTGGGTGGTAAAATCGTCATTGGTACTGTTGTATTAGAAATTTCTCAAATCGGAAAAGAATGCCATTCTGGCTGTATTATTTCCCAAACAGTAGGAGAATGCATTATGCCAAAACTGGGTATCTTTACCCGAGTGATCGAAGGAGGAACAATACATGCTGGAGATAGCGGTTATTACCGTTTCAGATAGAGCTTCACGGGGAGAATACGAAGACCTCTCGGGTTCGAAAATCATCGAATTGATTAAGCAAAGTGGACTTGAAACAAATATCTCACCTTGCGTAGTCCCAGATGAAAAAGATGAAATCAAACGTGCCTTACTGGAAAATGTGGGAAAAGATTATATTATTACAACTGGGGGAACAGGGATTTCACCACGGGATATTACACCGGATGTAACGGAAGAAATTTGCGAAAAATCCATTCCGGGAATTTCAGAAATGCTGCGAGCTGAATCGCTGAAAGAAACAAAATTCGCCGTTTTTTCCCGCGGATATTGTGGAATACTAAAAAATACTATTATTGTAAATTTCCCGGGATCAGTAAAAGCTGTAACTTTATGCACGAATTTGATGATTCCTTTACTGGAACATGGAATAAAAATGATGTATGGAGGAAAACACTAATAAGGGGCTCTTTTTATAAAAACCGCCCCCTTAACCCCCACAAAAATTTTTGGCTAATAAAATTAAATAGAAGTTTTGCCGGGGTCCAGGGGCGGGTTCTTCAAAACGAGCCACTGGAATAAAAAACAGATGAAAACAACACATAGAATTATCACAGGTGATTGCAGAAAGATGCGCGAATTAGGGGATAATTCCGTCGATTTAATTATCACCTCTCCTCCTTACTGGCAATTAAAAGATTATGGTACTCCTGGCGAATTGGGATTTGGCCATACCTATGAAGAATACATTAATCATTTAAATCTGGTTTGGCAAGAGTGTTACCGGGTATTAGACGAAGGATGCCGGCTTTGCATTAATATCGGTGACCAATATGCACGTTCTGTTTATTATGGGCGATACAAAATTATTCCGATTCGCACGGAAATTATAAAGTTTTGTGAGACAATTGGGTTTGATTACATGGGGGCAATTATCTGGCAAAAAATGGCTACCACACATACATCAGGTGGTGCAGTGATTATGGGTTCTTTCCCATACCCTAGAAATGGAATCGTAAAATTGGATTATGAATTCATCTTGCTCTTTAAGAAGAACGGTAAATCAATAAAAAAGGTTTCGAAAGAGATCAAAGACAAATCGAAGATGACGAAAGAAGAATGGAATACTTATTTTTCGGGTCACTGGAATTTCCCGGGATGTAAGCAAACAAAACATCTGGCCATGTTTCCGGCGGAATTACCGCTA
>JAKAGC010000033.1 GCA_021817755.1 Acidobacteriota bacterium
AGACCTTAAAACAATTTTTTTAAACACAACAAGGAGAATTAAACAAATATGCTATATAATGGACCTTTTGCCAATGTGGATGATGTCAGTGACTTGATTAACCACGGAGAACGATATTTACCATTAATTACACCATATAATGCGGCCATGCATCTTGGACACATGGCTTCTTATCGTCATGCGTTACGTTATGCTTATGGAAAGAAGGTACTCGATGTCGGATGCGGTGTCGGGTATGGCTCTCATTTCCTTGCCTTCTTTGGCGCAGTGGATGTGACCGGTATGGATATCGATCCGCAAGTCATCGACTATGCATCGAGGAACTACAACCATCCCGCTTTACATTTTGTACTTTCATACAAAGACAAACCCTTTCCTTTTGAAGATCAAACCTTTGATTTTATTTTCTGTTCGCAGGTTATCGAGAACCTTGAAGATCCGTTGCTCTTCCTGAAAGAAATCCGCAGAGTTTTAAAAATAGGAGGTTTCTGCTTAATAACTTCTCCCAATAAGGAATTATTCAGCCCGGATCCCTATTTAACTCCGAACAAATACCATATAAATGAAATGAGTTACTCTGAACTCAGCGGACTGGGAAAACGGGTATTTTCTCAAGTCAAAGTGGCGGGAATTCCTCAAAATTGCCTGGTACAGCATGCCGATAAAATAGTAACAGTAAAAGCCAATGAAGAAATAAATCCTGAAGATTTTTCCATGCGAAGCGAAAATGTTTCCGTATGTGAGAATTTATTGATGTTTGCCCATACACGCCCCAATGGAAAATTCGATCCCACGCTTCCTGTTTCTCACAATCAGGCAGCCGAATGTCTTTTACCGATGTTCTGGGATTCCTCTGTAAATCGCTGGATTATTCTGGGATCTTATCCCAAAAACATAGTAACTCCCGGTGTAAAAGTTGAAAATAAAATTGCTTATGGGGCGGTGAAAGCACCGTTTGTCTCTCCGTATAATAATCTGTACCGGGTCGATATTGCACTTTTGAATGCAGGAGAATTCAATATCGATGTTACCCTCAGGGAAGATTCACCTGAAGGACAGGTTCTTTTTCATGCAGAAGTGACCCGGACAGGGCGAAAACTTTCACTCTTATTTCCACCATTTCAAGGTGCTGCCAATAAAACCTACTGGATTGAATTACAGGCACATTGTGAATTTCTCGATAAAATTATCAACCGGAAGATACTACCTCATTTTGAATTAAAAAATGGAACACTTCCGTTATGGACATTTCACCAGGAACTAAGGGTTGGAACCCCATGATTTTTAATTTTAAAGCCCATATCCTCTTGAAAAGTTGGCTTATTTGGTTTAAAATCCTTTCTACAGATTTTTTAGAGATAGAATTGCGATAATGCGCCAATATTAATTTTTACGTATTTAAATAAATTAAGCAAAAGAAAGGAGAAAGCATGTCAGAACAAAAGAAATTTGTCCCGTTTATTTCTGCAGAAACGGATATGAAAGAATTTACATTAAGGGCATTGCTGATCGGTCTGGTCATGTCGGTGTTATTGGGTGCAGCCAATGCCTATCTCGGGTTACGCGCCGGTATGACGATTGCGGCTACTTATCCCGCAGCGGTCATCGGGATGGCTGTTTTAAAATCCATGAAAGGAACCATTCTGGAAGAAAACTTCGCTCGAACTGTCGGTTCTATGGGTGAATCATTAGCAGCCGGTGCTATTTTCACACTCCCTGCATTTTATATCGGCGGTATATGGAAACCTTTTTTCACTGTCGAACATTACTTAATCTCCACTCTCATTCTTTGGGTCGGTGGTACGATGGGTATCCTGTTCGTGGCATTACTTCGCCGTGTACTCGTAGAAGATCAGGAATTGCAGTTCCCAGAATCAGTCGCTGCCGCTCAAATTCATAAAGCCGGTCAACACGCCAGCTCCAATTCCAAGTATCTCTTTGGAGCCATGGGAATTGCTGCTTTATTCCAGGCTCTTGCCGAATTCAAGCTCTTCATCGCTGAAAATATTTCCTGGTTCTTTAATATATTCAAAGAAGTTTCGATTCCCAATATGACGGCAATTAAAGGTAAAGGCGGTATGCTTTTTAACCATCCCGGTATCAGCCCCGCTTATATGGGTGTCGGATATATCATCGGTCCCAAATATGCTTCTTTGAACTTCTCAGGTGGTGTGCTCGCCTGGGGATTACTCGCCCCTATTATTTATTTCTTTATTTCTCCCTACCTTGGACCTGAATTAATCGACCAATGGGCAGGTGCATTAATGGCAAAGAATTCCACTCTTACCATCGAAGCGGCGCGTACTCAATTGAGCGATCCCTCTTACATTATTACCCAGATCTGGCGTAATATTGTTCGTCCCATTGCAATCGGCGGTATGTTAATGGGCGTATTTTCAACTCTTTTTAAAATGAGAAAGAGTTTGATCACCGGTATCGGTCGTTCCATTTCCGATGTAAAGAAAGCAGCTTCCGGTCAGGCTGTAAATATCGAAAGAACCGAAAAGGATCTGAAGTTTTCCTGGATTCTTACCGGTATTCTTGCTTGCGGCGCCGTTGCGTTTCTTATTACCATGTTCGTTTTCAAAACTGGATTTCTCCCTGCTCTCGTTGCCGGACTTATCCTGATTATCCTCGGATTTTTCTTCTCTGCTATTTCCGGTTATCTTGTGGGAATCATCGGTTCCAGTAATAACCCATTAAGCGGCTTAACTCTTACCGCTTTAATCGCTACCGCAATCATTCTGGTTCTTATCGGCGTAACAGGCGATCCCGGTGTATCCACCGTGCTTGGTGTCGCAGCACTCCTTTGTGTTTGCGCTGCGGTTGCCGGTGAAATGTTCCAGGATTTAAAAGTGGGACACATCCTGGGTGGTACTCCCTGGAAAATGGAAGTCGGAAACATTATCAGTATTATCTTCTCAGGCGCTGTTATGTTTGCAGTTCTGCACATGTTGAACCAAGCAGATATTAATGTGGGAATACAGAAAGGTTATGAAGGCGGTTTCGGTAGTCCTTCACTCGCCGCTCCCCAAGCCGGATTGATGCAGATGCTCTCTCAAGGTATCGTGGGCGGTCAAATGGCATGGCCTTTAATTATCGTCGGTATGTTCATGGGCCTCGCTTTCATCCTCATGCAGGTAAAGAGCCCCATGCTGGTCTCCGTCGGTATGTACCTTCCTCTTGAAACCACATTCGCTATCTTCGTGGGTGGTGTAATCAAAGGTATCGTCGATATCTTCTCAGCTAAAAAGAAACTCTCCGATGCTCAAAAAGAACGTATCGAAAATATAGGTATCTTGTTGGCTTCCGGTTTCGTCGCCGGTGAAGCATTAACCAAACTGGTCTTTGCTCCTTTCCGTATGGCGGAAATCAGAATTCCCGAAATCTTTGCCAATCCTCCCTGGTACATCGGTACTGCCGTACTGGTTGTGGTTGCCATTATACTCATCCGCATCCCATTGAAACACGGTGTCAAAGAAGAATCAACAGCCAAATAGCAAAATTGTGTTCAATATATTTTAGTTCTCCCGAAGGACCGGATTTTCATCCGGTCCTTCAATCTTTTCCCCCTCCACTTCAATAATTTTTATCACCATTTGTTCCTATATCGATATGACTCTATTCCATTCCTACCCTACCCCGAATAATTCACCTTATTTCAGTAAAGCTGCATAATAAATCTCTCTATAGTATTTTTAACTTCCTGTCTCTACAATAGACTTCTCCTGTATTACTCTCAATTAAATCATAATATTATTTATTTCCTTCGATACAGGAAAATTACAATGAATAAATCATAAATATGAGAGAGACGAATCAATTATTCGTTTGTTGTTATGAAATATCCTTTCCTTTGTTTATTGGGTGATGAATATAGAGGCCGTACCTGATGTTGCTTATTTATAAGACATCACGATATGGCCTCTATTTTAATAGATTATATTATATTAATAATTCAATACTCTATTTTGCTTTTTTAGCTTTTGCATCCGCTTCTTTAATATCCGCTTCAATTAAGAACTTCTGACGGATATCGGTAGGAACATTTGCCACTCTATCAAGTGCCTGTTTTACGTCTTTGGAAACGAAGCGGTACTTGTCGATAAATTTCTTGGCACGGTCATAATCACCGGTGGCCTGAATTTCCAGTAACTCTTTACCTAACTGCTTAATTACATCTTTAATCTTGGCATTATTAACCGAAAAACGCCCGGTCTTGGGATCATAAGAGAATCCCTGTTTCTCAACGATATAATTAAACTGGATAGCGGTTGCTCCGCCATGTGCTTCATCGATACCGAAACGAATGCTTCTGAAAAACCCTGCCAGGTAACTGGGGTACAATTCCTTTTCGATCTTCTTGGCCAAAATTCCTTTTCCGATTAGGAACTGGGCATTATACATACCCAATACGTCAGCCTTTGCTTCTTCGATGGTGGAATACAATTCTTTGAGTTCTTTGTTTACATTCGTATTCTTACCGTTCTTAACTATGTTCCCGGGTCCCAAGCCGTGGGAAATTTCGTGCATCAAAACAAAATTAAAATAGGCATCAAATGAAACGGAAGGTAAATCGGATTTGGCTACGACTTCTTTGGCAATAGGCATAAAACTATTCTCGAATTTTGCCTGGGAAATATTCTTAAGCATGACCTGTTTGGAGCCTTTGGCTTCTCTTACCCGCTCATCATTGGGCAGATTAAATGCGGTGGTCTGTACTCCGGCTCGAGTGTCTCCCGATGCGTATACTTCATTGACGATCAAAATCGGAGCACTGCTTCCCCGTTTGAAGTTTTTATATTTATCTTCGATGGGGAGATTCTTTTCCATTTCAAGCATATTCTTTGAAACTTTGGCCATCTTCTGGCTTTCCTGCTGGTCCACCAAGGTGACAAATGCTTCGAAAGATGCTTTGTATCCGAATAAACGATCTTCATAGACTTCATAAGGTCCAATGACGAATTCGATCTTATGATCTTTCAAATCCATCCAATCCAGATCGCTCTGATAATAGTCATTGCTTAAAAACGCATCTGCCCGGGAAAGGAGGTATTTCTTCAAAGAAGGATTGTCGATCTGATCGGCAGCTTTTTTCAAAAGTTTGGCGGCTTTGGCCAACGGTTTGTCATAATACAGCGAATAAGCAAGGGGAAAGAGTTTCCCGTTTTCACGACGGATAACCGTGTAAGGAGATACAAACTCTTTTTCCTTTTCGGGATTGGCTTTGATATAATCTTCAAATTCCTGTTTTGTCATATCTTCCGGGTAGAAATTCGCACCCAATGGTTTCGGTACGCTAAGATTGATAAACGATTTGTGATTATCCAACCGGTCGAAAGGTCCGGCATTCAACGTGAAATATTTAAGTAAATATTTGAACTCCGGGTTCTTTTCATACCATGCTTTTAATTCTTTTTTAAGAATACCGTTCTTGCTATAAACCTGACGGGAAAAAATGGAATCCATCAATTGTGATGCTCTTACCATCATAAAGAGTGCTTTTTTTTCTTTATCCGTTAATTTTGACGCATCGTACGGGATATCGACAGGAAAATATTTATCCAATTGATTCTTAATAACATCTAGGTTTTCATAATCTTTGATAATCGGACCGGCAGCTTGAGCACTAGTCGAGGGCTGAACTTTTTGATCCTTTTTCATTTTATTCTCCTTTTTCCCGCATCCTACAACAAAGATAAAGGATGCAATCACAAGGAAAGCAATCAGTTTACTTTTCATTAATCCTCCTTGCAACCGGGGTAAACATTCCTCTTCATTCTCGTTTACCGGGTTACATCTTTTCGTTTTCCGTTTCCGGTTTAAAAATTTTTATACTTAATACTAATCCAACATCAAGAGCTTGTCAAGATGCAAGCAATACCTACCTCGAAATTTATTTGCAATAACGGGCATTTTCATTTATAATTTAATGTCTGTGTTCAAATGAAACCGGGTCTCTCCCAGGTAATCTAAAAAAGGAAAATACATGATTCTTGCATTAAAATTAGGTTCGATTATTGTCGCTTTGATTATCTTGTTGCGTTTTAAAATCGATCTGGCGTTGACGATTTTTATTCTTTCTATTTACACTGTAGTCCTCTTCCATGTAAACCCGGAAAAAGCATGGTATTCCGCCGCACGCATCCTGATTGATTCCACTACAGTCCAGTTGTTTATTATTACAACAATGGTGCTGTATGTGGAAAGCGTACAAAAATCCCGCCGCATGTTCGATAAACTCATCGCTTCTTTAAATTCCTTGATGCGGGATACACGTATCGTTGCCCTCATCTCCCCTGCCATTATCGGTTTCCTACCTTTAATGGGCGGTGCACTGATTTCCGCTCCACTGGTGGATGTTTCGACTGAAAAAATGAAAATCGAACCGGAGTTCAAAACCTTTATCAATTACTGGTTCCGACACCTCTGGGAATATATATGGCCTATTTATGCCAGCCTTCTCCTGTTCCAGGCACTCTCCCAAATCCCCATGCGTACGATTATCCTTTACCAGATGCCTTTTTCAATTCTCAGTATCATTTTCGGATTGATTATTATTACATGGTATTTTAAAAAGCATGATATCCGACGGGAAGTCCCTGAAAAAATAACGGGAATGGCTCGAACCGTTCGCGATTTCCTGGAAGGTATCTGGCCATTGCTTCTTATTATTATTCTCTTCTTCTTTTTCGATATTCAACTTCACATTACATTACCCATTGTCGCTGTTGTGCTTACTATTGCATTTCGAATGAAACCCAAAGAAATCTTTAAAATGTTTTTTACTAAATTTGCCTGGCGGGTTATTATCATTATCGCCGCAGTGATGGTTTTCCAGGAAATGATTACCATTTCCAATGCGTTCACATCTCTGAAGGATATAGATATGACCGTAGGTACGGTGATAGCGATTATTGCCATGGTTTCTTTTTCGATGGGTTTTTTAACCGGAGTAAATACCGCATTTATCGGCATCGCCTACCCTATTCTATTTCCATTGATTAAAAATCTTCCCCCTCATTACTTTCTACCCTTATCCATATATGTATTTGTTATAGGATTTGTCGGCATTATGATGTCTCCCCTTCATCTCTGCCTTGTATTGACGAACGAATACTTTAAATCGAACCTAAATAAAGTATATTATTACCTACTCCCACCCGGGATAGCGCTGGCGGCGATTGCCACCGCACTAGCGCTACTCCTGTGATTTATTAATAGTAATTGGTTATAGTTTTAATTTTGCTCTTAATTCTGCCGGAACTGCATCTTTATGAACCATAAAACATACCGTTTTTAACCGAAAATAAGATTCCGACATATACAAAAAGCCATCATATTTCCGGTCTGTTCCCCATGAATTCTTTATCAAATAGAATTTGGTTCCCACCTGGTCTTTGGCA
This sequence comes from Acidobacteriota bacterium, assembly GCA_021817755.1. Classification (GTDB taxonomy): domain Bacteria; phylum Acidobacteriota; class Aminicenantia; order UBA2199; family UBA2199; genus JAKAGC01. Next base: position 7,407 of record JAKAGC010000033.1, read on the forward strand.
ATTCCCACAAGATGCATTAAATGATCGTCTGTAGTGGAAAAATTATTGAATGTCGCTTCGCGCATTTCCGGCGTAATGACTTTTTCCTTTACCGGCGCTTTGATATCCTCATCCTGTTCTTTTTTGGTTTTATCGTCCCAGGCTTTTTCCGGGATAATTGCATATCCTTTCTCGTTTCCATCAAATTCCTTTTCGCTTACATCCCCATCCCAGGCAACCGAATATCCGTTTTTAATCGCATTGTCGACAATCGCTTCCAAATCTTCCATGGGTACATTGTAATATTTATCGTTGTAAGACCAGTTATCCGGGATATCCAACCTGCACTGTTTGTAATAAGGATAAATGGAATAGGAAGTGAATTCGATATAATCATCCAGGTTAATTCCCAGTTCATCTCTGAATGATTTCGGAGTATAGGTTTTGCCATTGTACTCGAATTTTTCCGGGATTTTCCCCATATATACATCCAGAACCGCATTATACGCTTCCAGCCATCGTGGAGTAACATAACGGCCGCTTCTTTTCAGAATCCCATCCAGCATTCCTTTCAAAACCGCTCCCATTTCCCCATGATTATGCTTATTTTCATTGATATTCATTCCATTGTATACACTTTCCGGAACGATACCATTTTCTCTGATCCTATCCAATACATCATGGCTTTGTCCACCTTCCGAATGATTCGCCATTCCATGCATACGGATATATTGAATCGCCTTCAATGGATAGGCATTACGGACAATGAACATCTCCGATAAATCATATTCCCCTTTCCCCATTCTCAGTAATTCCGATTCCAGAAAAGAAATCGTAGCAAAATCCCAGCATGTGCCTGTTCTTGCTTGATTTTTTACAGAAGTCCGTTTTACTTCGTTAACCATCTTAAATACATAAGGATTGAAATCTTTCTTCTTTTCTTTGTCTTTTTCCTCGGCATTTCCTTCCACTAAATTAATAAAAATAAATGACACAATAAAAAAGAAAACCATAAAAATAGAATAATAGAATTTTTTCGATGATTTCATCATGCCTCCTTGCTTAATCTATATCTTTATTCAGGTAAATGTTCAACCAGAACCGAATATCCGAGCGGATATTTTCGAATCGTTTCTTGCCCCGGATACCGTGGTGGTTTCCAGGGTAGAGCATTAACCGGATATCTTTGTTTGCATCCAATGCTTTATCCACAAACTGGATGGTATTTTGCGGGTGTACATTTTCATCCGCCAATCCATGGGTTATACGCAGTATCCCCGTCATTCGGTCCATATAGGTGAATGCCGAACTATTGACATACCCTTCGAGGTTTTCCTGCGGAGTACTCATATAACGTTCCGTATAAACCGAATCATAGAGCCTCCAATCGATGACCGGGGAAGCGGATATCCCGTATTTGAAATCTTCGGCTCCGTAAGTCAGTGCATAGGCAGCCACATAACCGCCGAAACTGTGGCCTTTGATTCCTATTTTTTCTTGATCGATAAAGGAAAGCGTTTTCAGGTATTTTACCACCTGGCTGTAATCGTGGATTTCCCATTTTCCTAACTGGCGGTAGACAAAATCCATCCCTTTTTTTCCAAAATGGCCCGATGCCCGGTTATCCACAAATACAGTTATAATTCCCTGATCTGCGAGGTAGTATTTTTCAAGTCCCCCTCGATATCCCCCGCCGTAACTATTCTGTACGATCATACTGGCAGGACCGCCATATATTGAAATAATGACGGGGTATTTTTTATTTTTATCGAAATTGTAGGGAAGATACCAGACTACGGGTAATTGAAATCCATCATCGGTTTTGACGCGGAACAATTCCGGTTTGGCCAATGCGTATTCTTCAATAACCGGTAAATAACTATCTGCGATCTTCCTGATCAGTTTCCCGCGGTTATTTCGTATCTCCATTCGAGTGGGAACAGTTAATGAGGAATAGGTATCGATAAAATAAGTGGACCCTGTAGAGGGTTTGATATAATGAGTGCCTTTAAAATCAGTTAATTTTGTCAGGTTTTTCCCATGAAAATCGACTTTGTAAAAATCCGTTTCAGTGGAATCCTCTTTCATGGCTGTAAAGTAAACCCATCCTTTCTTTTCATCCACACTGCCGATCTTATCTACCGACCAGTTCCCGGAGGTTAACTGTTTTTCTTCACCTTTAACCGTAATATAATAGAGGTGAAACCAACCATCTTTGGAACTTCTGATAAGAAAATCCCCATTGGCCAGTACCTGTGAGTCGCCATCTTCCAGTAGATCGATCCATGTGGGTTGTTTTTCTTCATAAAGGGTTCGGAGATTTTTTGAAAGAGAATCATATAACAGGATTTTGGAATGGTTTTGGCCCCGGTTCATCCATTCAAAATAGAGAATAGTGCTGTTGGCATTCCACTGGGGATAAATCAAGTAATGCTCGTTTGGATCATTGACATCCACCCATTGGGTATCCTGTGAATCGAGATTATAAATACCCAGTTTGACTGTCGGGTTATTATAGCCGGGTTTCGGGTACCGCATTTTATCCAGTTTTCCATACACCCCATCTTCCACGCCATTATTGAAAAAGTAAAAGAAAGGGACCTGGGATTCATCAAATCTCATAAATGCGATTTTTTTACTATCCGGGCTCCACCAGAACGCTTTATACGCACTGCTTCGCCCCAGTATCTCTTCATAATAGACCCATGATGCATACCCGTTCAAGATATCGTCGCTTCCATCCCCCGTTGCCCGGATTGTTTTCTGGGTATTAATTTCGTAAATATACAGATTACCTTGTGCAGTATAAGCAATCCTGGAAGAATCAGGGGAGAAAGTGATATTATGAATACTGTTTTGAGTCGTATCTCCTTTGAAACCGGTTTTAAAAAGGGATTTAACAGTATCATTCAGCCGGTCGAACAAAAATACTTCGCCTTCCTTCTCGAACAGCAGCCGGGAATAATCCCTCGTCTTATCTTTGGCTTCAAAAAGGGAGAATTGTTTTTCCAATAATGACTTATTTTTCCCGAAATCGAAAATAAGAGTGCTTTTACCCGTTAATGCATCGATTTTTGTTAATTGTTGGTTGACTATTTGAAGGTAATGGGAATCATCGAGCCAGTTCTCGATAATAGGTAAATCGCCGGTTAGTTTTTCACCTTTGAAAGAAACCACCTGGTCAATGGATATTTTTTTTAATTCCCCTCCATATAAAAGATTGAGACTAAATAATAAAGTAATAACTGTAAAAAGAAAAAACCATCGTTTCATAGCGCCTCCGTAAATAATACTCAATAATCGCGATGATAGAAAAGAAATTCCCCAAAAACTAATTTCCCGGAGTATTGGTGAAAAGAGGATCACCGAAGGAATCGGGGAATCGATTTTAAATTTTATTATAAACCTTTTTCATTAAATATTCAATTCACTGAATGATCTGAGATTCGATACGTTATTAAATTTTGACAAAAACTTCTTTTCCTTCAAAAACAATGGCCAATTTATAAATATCTTTTATTCCTCTATCGATAAGCTCCGTTTCATATTGCCTATCTTCAATCTATTAAATTTTTTTTTAACCACTGATGACGCTGATTTCACTGATTATTTCTTTTTACTATATCTAATATCTCTAAAAGTATTCGATAAGAACACAAGTATCTATAAGAATCATCTCCACTGTTTTTCCCGCAGTTCTTTTACAAATCTGTTAGAATCCTCAATATCAGAAAAAGGAATTACATCATCGAGTGTTTCATCGATTTTCAAATTCAGTTTCCTGGCTAAACCCCTTTTTTTCTTGTTTTCACCCGACGGATCGATAAGCACTACTTTAATACGTTTATTATTAAAGCGCCGTGGAATCCGTATTGAATTGTTTTCCACAAGAGCATCGAGAACTATTGTTTCCATACTATACCTCGAATTCAGTATAGTATTTATTTAAAAAATTGTCAACACAAAAATTGCATTGAGTTTATTCTCAATTTTAAGTTTTTCAAGCTGAGTGGTATATGTAATTTAATTAATTATAAAAAGTTTTTTAGGGGTCCAGGGGGCGATTTTGGCAAAAAAGCCCCCAGGTATTATATAGTGGATTTAGTTTTTTCAAAAAAAGTTGCATTAAATATTAAGTAATGGTATGATTTTTTTTAGTACTTTGATGGAAAACGGAAGGAGGAGTATGGTTTATAGAGTCACAATTGAAGAATGTCAGGAATCCGGTGCATATAATATTACCTGGTTGGATAAGCAGGAGGGAAGGCAGAGCACATTTCAGCAAATCGATAGAGAGATTAAAGAGTTTATGGAGCAAGTTCAATGGCATGATTCCCGTTATCATAATCAGGTTGGGGAGCGGTTATTTCAGTTTCTTGATGGTAGTAACCGGTATTTAACTATAGCTCTTCAAAAAGCAAGGGCTCATGCAGAGATTATTGTATTGCAGCTTGTAGCAAAGTCGCCTGTATCTGATTGGCCTTTTGAATTACTCGTGGTGGGCGGGGAATATTTATTGCATCGGAGGCTTCATCTTGTACGGTGTGTATCGTCGTGGGGTTCTCAGAAAGAATTACAGCCCGTTAACCGGCCTTTATCCTTGTTATTTATGGCATCATCACCTTTAGATATACAGCATGAGCTTGATTATGAGAAAGAGGAAGAGGAAATCTTTAAGATTACGGAGAAGTTGCCCGTTGAAATTGATGTCGAGGATTCCGGGTCTTTAACCGGACTTGCAGCCAAACTGGAATTCAAAAAATATGATATTGTGCATCTTTCCGGTCATGCTTATATAGATAGAAATGATACTCCCTATTTAATCATGGAGGATGAAACCGGTAAAAGGAATGATGTAGATGCAATCACGTTATGGCACAATGGATTGAAAAGCAATCCGCCGACTATTTTATTTTTGTCAGAGTGTCAGACCGGGCAGGTTCCAATAATTAATCGAGTTCTTTCTGTTGATCCAGGTATATCTTTCGCTCAGTGTTTAGCTCAAAGCGGGGAGATACCCATGGTTATTGGTTGGGGTCGTTCTGTTAGCGATATTGAAGCCTCTTTTGCTGAAAAGATATTCTATAAAGAGCTCAGTCGTGGTCAATCGGTTATGAAAGCGCTTCAATCTGCGCGGGAGGAGTTGTCTTTAAAATTTAAAGATTTTAAGAAACCCGCATGGCCGCTCTTGCGTGTTTTTGGAAGCGAGATGAATCTCCAGGCTCTGGTTACTCCGAATCAAAAGGTTAAACCCAAACCGCATGCCATGGTTCATACCTACCTTAAGCAAAGTCATGTAAAGGTTTTGGAAACAGGTTTTATCGGGCGCAGGAGGCAGATTCAGCAGAGTTTAACCACATTACTCCATGATGAAGAGAAATTCGGTGTATTGTTCCATGGAGCAGGAGGGTTAGGCAAGAGTTGCTTAGCCGGGAAATTGTGCAAGCGGTTCCCATCTCATCTTATCGTTATTCATGGCGTGTTAAATGCTTTCACCCTGGATAAGGCACTTAGTGAAGCATTTCTTTTAAGTGGCGATGAGAAAGGGAGCCAGGTATTATCAGTACAAGAAGAAATGAAGGATAAACTCAAAAAATTGTGTGTGGGTAGTTTTAAGGAAACGTCTTATCTTATCATTCTCGATGATTTTGAGCAAAATTTCGAAGACCTTCCTATGGTTTCCAACAATTCTCATTGTAAAGACAATCCTACTTCCCCTTCTGTGCAAAATGTGTCTTGTTCGGAACAGGAACACCTGTTTCTTTTAAAACCGGAAGCTGTTGTATTAATGAAAACCCTATTATATTATTTGCCTTATGCCGGCAAGATGACTCAAGTCCTCAGTACATCGCGTTACCAGTTCAGGGTGGATAGCGATGACGGGGAAGACCTTGTGGACAAAAGGTTGGAATCGGTGTGTTTAACGGGTTTTTCCCACACGGAGCAGCAGAAAAAAATCATAGAGCTCCCGCATATCCTCAAATTGCACCAAACCCAAAAAACATTGGGAGAGCAATTGGTATCCATGGGCCATGGAAATCCGCGGCTTATGGAGTGGATTGATCAGTTAGTGGGGCAGATGTCCGATGTGGAAATACCTTTGTTGATCGAAGCAGTAAAAGGTAAACGGGAGGAGTTTATCCAGGAGCATGTATTGCGGCAATTGGTAGAGAGAGCGGGTCAAACTCTTCGTTTATTTTTGCAATCTTTTAGTATTTACAGGCAGCCTGTATTTGATGTGGCCGCTCAGTATGTAGTTGAGCCCACGGATATCGATAATTGTGAGCAGTACATGAAACGTGCGGTCAGTTTCGGGCTCGTCAGATCGGAA
>JAKAGC010000653.1 GCA_021817755.1 Acidobacteriota bacterium
GCACCGTTTTCTTATGAAAACGGAATTGCAGAAAGTACTAAAAATGGAAGATTTTCTGAGTATGCGATGGAGCGTGGAGTGCCGCTTACCATTCCTGGATTACCGGATAATGGAATGGGCATTCAAGGTTCCCTTTTATCTTCACCTGGACAAAAAGAGAGAATTAGGGAAAATACTATTACGAAACGCAGCAAAAGATTATTTACCGCAAAAAATCCTGGACCGTCCGAAACAAACCTTCCCTACTCCTGGAGAAGAACTTATCATAATAAGATTAAATGAAATTTACAGAAAAAATCACAAAGAGATTCAGGAGTCGGAATTTCTCAACCGGATATATAAACGGAATGTATTAAAAGCAGAGTCCCCCGGCTTTTCTGCACGGGAACTCTGGCTAATTTTGGTGTTGTGGAGATGGGAACATAAACTAAAATTTATACCCCATAGTTAGCAAGAATTGTCTGCCAATTCCCAATGTTCCGGCATCAGCCCATGAATTATTGGTATAAGTGGGATAACGTACGGTATCATTGAACAGATTGGAGCATTTGAGATTTAAATACAATCCATTAAGAAGAAAAATATTATCGAACCGGACATTACACCCGAAAATAAAATAACTATCGACAGGCTCACCGATACGGTTTCCGTAAGTGGAATCGGGATTTAAAATAGTTTCATCCCAATATGTTTCCATCTTATCGACATAATCACCGGTAAGGGATATGGTAAATGGTGCAATCCGGTAAGAAGCCCTGACGTATCCGAGAAAATTTGGAGAATAAGCGACAGGGATATTTTTATAGTTTTCACGTTTATCTTTTGTCTTCTGTAGAGAACCGCTGAGCTCAATCCTCAGATTGTCCACAGGTTCGATATTAATAGCCATTTCGGCACCATTGGTAACCATCTTTCCGGCGTTTCCGGACCAGGACTCATATTGTCCTTCATCATTAAAACGTACAATACGAGTAATGAGATTATCGAGAGTATTCCTGAAAAGGCTTAAATTCAACGTAACACCTTTGGTTAAGGTAGTAATGTAATTAATTTCAAGTGTGTGAATGCGTTCGGGTTTAAGGTTATTATGAACGGGATCTAAGGCATTACGAGTATTCTGAAAGAATGAAGGACGATTAATGGCAGCTCCATAAAGGAATTTAAAAATATTGTGTTTATTCAAATAATAAATGATAGCAAGACGAGGAATCGTTTCGATGCGTTCGCGGTCATAAACACCTTCATTTGTTACGGGTTCATCGGTTTGATAAACGCTCTGGGAAATAATTTTATAACTGGGAACCTGCTCAAAACGAACACCGGCAACGAGTTTCAATTTTTCAAAGGGACTGAAATTAAGTTGGCTAAATAAGGCACGAGTCATGATAAATTGGCCATCAGCCAATTTGAAAGTGACATTTTCGAGGGAAGGATCTCCAAAAGAGGGTAGATCATAGGTATCACTATCACCGAGTACGGAACGGTAATAAAGCCCGGAGGTAATATCGAGTAATGGATTGGGTCTATAGAATAGAATAAATTCTCCTTCCCATGCGTTAGAATCAACAGTCTCAACACCATAAAATCCAGGGAAAAGAAAATCATATTTTGTATTAACACGGTTTCGAGAATAAGTGAATTTGGCATCGATGGAAAGTTTCTCAGAAATATCCTTTTTATATCCGAAATTGACATCAGCAGCAGTTATACGCGCAAGTGTTCCATCGGAGACAGATGGCAAAAGAAAATATATTTCTCGCTTGTTTTCAGCATAATTAAAATTAAAATAAAATCCTTTATAGCCTCCGGTAAAATTAAAATACTTGTGATTTTCTTCAAGCGTTTTGGCAGTAGATTTACCGGGATCGATACCGTAATTATAGAGCGAAAAAGGATCTCTTACCATATCTCTCAAAGGTTTATCGAGACCGTTTGTATTATAAAGCGTGGCATTAAAAGCCCAGTAATAATCTTCAGAAATAGCACCATCCCGGACAAACATTTTCGTTGTATTATCGGAGCCGACAGAGAGAGTAGCAAGATTAAGGTGGGAATTACCGGACATAGTATTGGTGATTATATTAATGGCTCCATAAAATGCACCACTACCGTAAATCACCGACATAGGACCACGTACGACTTCAATACGATCGATGGCTTCAACCGGTACGAGAACCTTATTCAGTGGATAGTTGGATTGAAAATCATTTCCCTGTGGTACACCATTAATCATAATAACGATGTTATCATTCGGAACACCTGACCAGAACCCTCGTACGCCAAAATTAATCCCATCTTCGGAATAATCATCGATCCCGTATAATCCGGGAATATTCTGTAATATTTCAGCCAGAGTGCGGTATCCGTAAATCTCTATATCCTCCCGTGTAATCAATACAACACTAGCAGGTATATCGGTAATTTTTTCGGGAGACTTTCCGGCAGTGGAAATTTTTACATTCATTAAATCTTCAAGTGACATTGTAAATAATTTATCGATCTTTTCAGAACTCTCTCCCTCACCTTCTGCTCCTAAAAACATCGATACCACAAAAAACAGAATACAAAAACCGAGAATACTCTTCATCTTCATTTTCATATGCATGTAAGCCTCTATATAACCGTATTTTGGGAATCGAGCCAATATAATATGGGGAGGGATTGACCGCCCGATCCATAATTTTAATAATGCCTAGCTATAAGTATAAAAAGCAGGGAGTTTAAAGTCAAGAGCATTTCTACTAATATTAAATTATTCTTGCTCCTGGTAGAAACTATTCACATGAGGAAATAGAAGTTATATGGGGAGAAAGAAAAGAATTTTAATTGATATGGAAAATGTGAATTAGCTTTGAATAATATGAGTAAACACACATAGGGGTGATTTCATGACAATTCACTGACAAATAGATAGTATGGCTTCTAAAGGATTGCGAGAGAAGATTTATAAGGGAATATAAGTATGTCGATAGTTGTTGAATAACTAAAAAAAATTGACAAGATGCTGGTTTTCAATTATAATTAATCTCTACGTTTCAAACGATAGAACCTGATAATAATGATTACGCCTGATTCTCCTGTTCGAACATCTTTCGGAATTGCTGCGCCTGAAAATTTTATAGATAAATCCCCAAAACTTCGAAAAATTTATGAAGAAAATCACACATGGAAAGTGTATTCATCTACTCTACAGAAAAAGTTACCGGGACCCCGTCCTTTAGGTAAACTAGGTAGAGCAATCATCGATAAGGCACAAT
>JAKAGC010000654.1 GCA_021817755.1 Acidobacteriota bacterium
CAACCGGTACAAATTCCAAAGAAGCGGGAATACCCCACCCGGCGGCAGCCACCCTTTGGTTTTTGAGGGATTGGGTTGTTGGGTGATCTACTTCGAATACTTTGACCTTACCCACCAGGTCCGGGCGGCGGAAGGCAAATGTATCAAAACCTGCGCCCAGAATGACATACTGGGACACCCCATTTGAAATCGCCTCCTCCAGTTTATCTTTATCCAGTGCTTCATTATACCGGACCGTAAATGAAATCCAATTCGTAGACGTATTCGGATACCTCTTCTCCGTAAAATAAATACGCTTCTGCGGATGACTCAATGCATAAATCTTCCTGTTATCCCCAAAGAGTTCTCTTTTCTCCGACTCTTCAAGGAAATCGATCGCTCCTAAAAACACTCCCCTATCCTTTATAACTTCCCTCAAAATATTTCTCACGTGCTTTAACATACGAAGCATTGTTTCTCGGAGAAATAATCCCGTACGATATTCCAGGTTGAAAACTATTCCTTTATCTGTTTCCAACACATACATAGAGAAATCCAGTTTCGATTCCAGCCCGAAACGCCATTTCTTTTCCCCTTCTTCCGCTGGACCCACCGGTTGTACCGAAAACATATTTAATACATTCAATGCGATATCGCATATCGGATTTCTTCCAGGGATATCTTTATAATCCACTTTCTCGAGAATTTTTTCATAGGGGTAATCCTGGTATTCATATGCTTCCAGGGTGCGCTGCTTCACTTCCGCCAGAAATTCTCCAAATGTCTTCTCTCCCTTCGGAAAATTTCGCATCAATAACGTTCCCAGCATCAGACCGATTACACCCTGCAAATCCGCATGATTCCGACCTGCTGCCGGTGAACCGATAATAATATCCTCCTGCCCCGTGTACCGGTACATCAAGGTATTCATTACAGCCAATAAAATCATATACAATGTTGTACCCGTTTCTTTTCCCAACTCATTAAGCCCTTTGCTTAACTCCTCACCCAATCCCAATGTTATCATCTCACCTTTGTAATTCAGTTCTATTGGCCTTGGAAAATCAGTAGCAAAATCCAAAACAGGCAAATCCCCACCCAACTGCTCAAGCCAGAAAGCTTCATACCTGTTTACCTCTCCTTCTTCATTTCTCATTATCCCTTCCAGCCAATTCGTGAAATCCCTGTACTGAATTTTCATTGGAGGTAATTCTTCCCCCTTATACAATTTCAGAAAATCTTCACTCAACACCATGACCGAGGTACCATCCGAAATAATATGATGCATATCACATAAAAGGTAATAGCCTTCTTCTCCCTCTTTACTCCGTTTTACAAGTCGAACCCGCAGCAAAGGTGCTTTTGTCAGATCAAAAGGACGTACAAAATCAACAAATCCCTCCTCTCCTTCCCCATACTCCATTTTAAATTCAACATTATCAAATACCCTCTGAAACAGTTGTTCATCTATTGAAATAAATCCTGTTCGCAAACTTTCATGACGCTCTATTAATTTCTTAATCGTCCACTCAATTCTCTCACCATCGATATTACTACCCATAGGTATCACCTGCGGTAGATTGTACCCTATCGATCCCGGATTTATCTGTTGGATCATATAAAATCGCTGCTGAGATGGAGATACTTTATAATATTCCTTTTTCTCCGTCGGCTCCACTCCCACATGTTGTATTCGTTTTCCCTCATTGATTAATTTCGCAATCCCCCGGATATCCGATGTCTTAAATATTTCACTTACCCCAATTTTTACTTCCAATTCTTTACTTATCCGAGCCGTCAATACTGCTGCTTTTAACGAATTCCCACCCAACTCGAAAAATGATCTATTTACTCCTATCTTCTCAAGTTCTAAAAAAAGAATTTCCGACCATATTACCGCCAGCTTCTTCTCTATAAACGTTTCAGGTTTTAGTATTTCCCCTAGCTCTACCACTCCCGGTAAAGGCAATCCCCTACGGTCTACTTTCCCATTTGTGGTTAATGGAATCCGTTCAACTCTCATAATCCACGACGGCACCATATATCCTGGTAATCTTTTCGATAAGTATTCCCTGATTTTCTCCTCAAGAGTTGAATCTTTAGTCTCCTCACTTTCCAAATCCGAAATTACAACATAGGCACATAATCCCTTTCCTTCATTCTCTCCAATCCCCAGCACTACCCCTTCCTTTACAGAAGGAAAACTCATTAATACACTCTCTACCTCACCCAATTCGATGCGATAACCACGTATCTTAACCTGACTATCCAGCCGTCCTAAAAACTCGATATTCCCATCCCCCAACCACCGTGCCTGATCTCCCGTTTTATATATAAGAGTAGTATTGTTTTCAATGCCTCTGGCGGGCAGGGGGCTCTTCTTATAAGAATCGCCCCCTGCACCCCCACAAGAATTTTCTATAAAATTATTATTATCAAAAGTTTTTGCCGGGTACAGGGGCGGTTTTTTCAAAAAAAGCCCCTGCATATCAAAAATAACAAACTTCTCAGCCGTTAATTCAGGATTGTTTAAATACCCCATTGCCAGGCCATCACCACCGACCAATAATTCTCCTCCAATCCCTACTGGAACATGTTTAAAATACTTATCCACAATAAAAGCGGTTGAATTCGCTATCGGCTTCCCAATCGGAATATTCTTACTCCGTATTTCTTTAATCGAGTAGGTCGTCGAAAAAGTCGTATTCTCTGTCGGACCATAACCGTTAATAATTTCAATATCCTTGTATTGCTCTCTTAGCTTGTTAATAGTATTAACCGGTAGAACATCCCCACCCACCAGAAGTACACGTAAAGAGCTAAAAATCCACGCATAATTTGAGCATACCTGGTTAAACCATCCCGAAGTCATCCACATTATTGTAATCCCTTCCCTTTTAATCAATTTTCCCAATGACTCCGTATCCAATAACTTATCCATCGATACAAGATATACCCCAGCCCCATTTAATAAAGGGCCCCAGATTTCAAATGTAGACGCATCAAATGAGATTGCTCCCGTCGACAATACCCGGTCTGTCTCTTTAATTTCAATAAAATTCGTGCCCTTAACTAACCGGATGACACTCCTATGCCCCACCATTACCCCTTTCGGTTTTCCTGTTGTTCCAGAGGTGTACATAACATAAGCACCAGGAGAACCCGCTGCCCTTAAAGGTGCCCCCGTTTCCGGTAAGAGTGTCCCCTCTTCTCCTCTACTTCTCTTCCCTTTATCTTCAAAAAAACTACTGTCAATAAGGATTTTTGCTCCAC
>JAKAGC010000655.1 GCA_021817755.1 Acidobacteriota bacterium
GAAATTTTGTGATTAAATCATACGGATTCTGCAATGAAGCAGAATTCATCCGGAGTGGAAAACTCCCCTATAATTGTTTTCCCCGATTGTTCAAGGAAACGGCGGATGATTTTTCGTTCTCTTTTTTCGATGGAAATCTGACGCGTCATCGATTCCCTGGAACCCGAAACAATCCATTTCCTGGCAGGTGTAAACCGTAGGATTTCCAGTAATGTTCGATCGATACGATCGATAACCGGGACAAGTTTAAGCATAAGCACGGCATCATAAAATCGGATCCCCGTTCGGTCTTCCAGTATTTTCCAATTATGAGCGATATTCCATTCGATTGCATGTAATAAACCCGGTTTATATACTTCGGAAAAAGCAGTCAACGCCTCGATACACGTTTTGTCTTTTTCAGCCCCAACATATGTTTTTATCTCTTTTCCTCCTTCCTGGAATGGAAAAAGTAGCGGCTGCATTCCGCATCCCACATCCAGCAGCGTTTGGGTATCTTCGAGGAAACCCAGCAATTGACCGTAGAATTCATCCGCATGATTCAAACGTTCCGCTGTACTCGTATGGGTTTGTGCTATTTCTTTTAAGATTGACTCATATTCGTTATACGGCGTTTCTGGGGAAAGACTCTTTAATGATTCCACTGAGGATTTAAATGTAGCAGAATCGGAATTGTATTGACGTAACGCATAATAAATACGCTGCCGGGCAGTTCGGTTTAAATCTTCAAATACCCTGCTCTTTAGAACTTGCTTGAAGGTTGGCTTATTGTTTAGGAATTCCAGGAATTTCGGACTCTTTAACAGTGTTTCATTCGTAATGGAGTAGGCGCGTTTTTCATCGATTTTATATTTTTTTAACGCTTGTTGGACAATATAGGTGATTATTCCGTCTACCGTTATTTCTTCCGGCAGCAGATTATTTCCCATTCGGTTCTTCCCAGGATTGTTTCAATAGACTTTGAGGAAACCACAAACTATGAACATCCAGGATATCTTGTAAAATTTTTTCTAGTTCATTGGAATCGATAGCGCTGCGAATATTATTCATCGTATCCAGTATTGTATATAAATTATGGAAGGCCAGTTTTCCGCGATCTGTAAAGATAGCCTCCGGATTACCCGATTCTTTCGCTTCCACGCAAGCTTCACATTTACAATCGCATTGCGTGATCTTGTCCATCTGATCTTTTGTCAGGGCACCGTATTTCGTCATGTACCAGCCGCTCGCAGCATAATGTCCATAAGAAGAAGAATCGAAAATATCCGTTCCCAATGCAGCGATGAATGGCAATTCCACCGGATCTCCCGCTCCGTAAACATGAATGGGGAGATCTTCACCCGCAATAGAGCGCGCATCGCGAAGGATCTTTTTTATTGTGGATAGACTGTGGTTTTTATTAAAAAAGGGTACAAGACTACCAATGGCAATATACTCTACTCCGATTTCCATCAGTGCGTGCATGCTTTTTTTACGCAATTCGATGAAACGGCCTCCCTGTTGAACACCGGCCAGAATCCCGTTTTGAACGATTTCTTTCGCTTCTCGAATACGTTTGATCGTTGAATCCAATTTTTTATCTGCTGTTTGGAAGTTGTCACCCGGAGGGGAAATCAGGTCAAGAGGGGATACGATATCCGCAAGGATAACATCCTGAAATTTTACTATTTTTTTATTGGACAAATAAAGAGGACGTTTAAGCCCCTGGAATGCGCCCGAATCAGTCATTACCATCCCGTTGAAACCGATATATTCCTGTACCGAAACTCCGGCTTCCAGTTTTTCTCTCACTTCCGCTTCTTTATATAAGAAAAATCCGTTTAAGATCAGTCCTTCGATGGCGAATTTGTTTTTAAAATCATCGATTGGAATCAGATTCGATTTCGGTTGATAAACAGGTAAGAACATTGGTAATGTATAGGTTTTTCCCTTTCGGGTAGTTAATTGGCGTCGTTGCATTTTTCCTCTTCAAATTGTTTTACACATTGTAACCAAAAAAATGGAGGATGTCAAACATCTTTCCCCTGTTCACCCAATTTTTGACCCCGAAAATTTGAATAGTAACAAAAATATGGGTTGACATTAATGGATGTTAAGATATAATTGAATTTAAAAATTTATTATCAATGGTGTGTTTCGCACTGGAAAAAGGAGAAAATCGATGATTAAACCTCACGGTTCAGATAGTTTAAAACCGTTATATGTTATGGATGAGAAAGAACGGCAGGCATTATTAAAGGAAGCCCGGAATCTTCCGTCCGTTATTGTCAGTTCAGCGGCTGCTGCCAATGCTGTTATGTTAGGCAGTGGGTATTTTACACCCCTGGAAGGCTATATGAATTTAGCCGATTCCTTGAAAGTCGCAGAAAAGATGGAAACGACTTCCGGTTTGTTCTGGCCTGTTCCCATAGTCAATGTTCTGAAAGATGTTTCCGCTATCGAAAAAGCCCCGCGTATTGCCTTACGCGATCCCAATGTAGAAGGAAACCCCGTAATCGCCATCCAGGACGTAGAAGCGATTGAAAAAGCTTCCGATGAACAGATTGCGTTTATTATCGAAAAAGTATTTCGTACCCAGGACCCTGCTCACCCAGGTGTCTCAACATTTAAAGCCCTTGGAAACTATTTTGTATCCGGTAAGATCAAGGTATTGAATTTTTCTTATTTTGAAACCGAATTTCCCGAAACCTTTAGAACTGCTTACCAGATCCGCGAAGAAATGGCCGGTCTCGGTTGGCAGAAAGTAGTCGCTTTCCAGACCCGGAACCCCATGCACCGTGCTCATGAAGAATTATGCCGCATGGCAAAAGAAGCCGTTAATGCCGATGGTATTTTAATTCATATGCTCCTTGGCAGATTAAAAGAAGGCGATATTCCCGCTGATGTACGTGATGCCTCCATTAGAAAGATGGTGGAATTGTATTTCCCTCCCAATACCGTATTGATCACCGGTTATGGATTCGATATGCTTTATGCCGGTCCAAGAGAAGCCGTATTACATGCCGTTTTCAGACAGAACAGCGGTTGTACTCATTTTATCGTCGGACGCGATCATGCCGGAGTTGGAAGTTATTATGGCCCCTTTGATGCTCAGACTATTTTTGAACAGGAAGTCCCCAAAGGTATATTGGAAATCGAAATATTCAATGCCGATCATACCGCCTGGTCTAAGAAATTGAACCGCATTGTCATGATGCGTGATGTTCAAGATCATACCAAAGATGATTATATTATGCTTTCAGGAACGAAA
>JAKAGC010000656.1 GCA_021817755.1 Acidobacteriota bacterium
GCTAAATGCGTCTTTCACTTTTTCTACAAGGTCAAGAACCGTATTTAATCCGTTTAAATTTTTACAAATCACAACACCGACAGGATTTATCGCTGTATTGTCTCCTGTTTCGGGGTCAAATAAAAGTCCCCAGTCATCGGATTCAATGCGAAAAATAAGGGATGAATCGAGAGATATTTTGGTATTGTGGGAGATATTGGCTGTGTTTTCTGATGTCATTTTTTGTTCCTCTTGAGAAGGAGATATGGTAACATATTTTAAGATAGAATGCAAATTTACCTTCCATTTATATTTGCAGACCCTTACATATAGCCGTTCTATTTAGAATCTCCTGATTAGTTAAGGTTTATTCTTATTTAAATGAATAAAGAGATTTAAAAGAAAAAATTATCCTCTCCTCTTTCATTTTCTTTATCCATATTCTAATAAAGCTCATTTAAAAGGTATGATTCATATTTTTTATATCGTTAAAAAACATTTCAATTGAATTGAAATAACAAGAAACTTGACTTTAAAAATGAAATAAGGTATATTTCGTGAGTTTATTATACCGGATATGGAGATATGATAATGAAAAAAAATACACGGATTGCCCTTTTTATTCTTGCAGGGGCCCTGATTGGGGTGTTCATGATCCCCCTGTTACGGGATGGGGTTAAAAAGAGCAGCACGGGTACACCTAATCCCAGGGCTTCTCAAAATGAAAAAACAAACAGTAATGCGGATGACACAATGAAAACCTACCTGGAACTTCGAGACCAGGTATTCAAAACAAATCCGCAAGAGTTCAAATTCAAACAAACCAAAGAAAACCCGAATGTATGGGGTGTTGTGGTGGATATCGGTACACCATTAGGACCGACGACAATGGTTTCATTAACAGACGGTACAACGAGCCTTTATACTGGCAGCGGCGGAGGAATTATCGGCGGGGGTGGGAATACGGATATCTTGAATGCGACTCAAAACCTTGTTCTGACTTCGGAAGATTTTTATAAGCATATGAAAAAGACCGCTAATTTCCCTCTTCCGAAGGTGGGATTTATTAATTTCTATATCCTGACCTATGATGGTATCTACCTGGAAAATGCAGATGAAAATGATCTGAGTACGGGGATGCATAAATTAACCGGACTCTATCATAAAGTACAGGAAGTATTAACTCAACTACGCCTGGCAGATGAAAAAAAAGAAGCAAAACCGGAAGGAGCTGAACCGCAACCTTCGGATGAAATAAAACCTTAGAACATCTGTAATACATTAAAAAAGTAATTTAAGTATATTTTTCGGGTACAGTCTATAAAATATCTGTTGCAGAGATGTTCATCTTGTGATATGATTGACCAATGGCAAAATCCTTTGATAAATACATCCTGAAAGAAATCGCTTCACCCTTTAGTATAGGCTTATTGGTTTATACATTTACCCTCCTCATCAATATGATTTTTATGTTGTCGGGAACTTTGATTTCAAAGGAAGCGTCTGCATTTACTGTATTACAAATCCTGGTGTACATGCTGCCGGATTTTCTCTCTTTTACCATCCCGATGGCGACTTTAATGGGTGTCTTAGCGGGATTGAGCCGAATGAGTACTGATTCGGAAATTATCGCATTCCGAACCATGGGTGTAAATAATTTCCGTATCCTGAAACCGATCTTACGTTTTTCCTTTATTGCCTTTCTTTTTTCCACCTGGCTCATTATGTACATGGCACCGGAAGCAGGTTTCCGCCTCTCGAAGCTCATGTTGCAAATCGGGATTAAACGGGCTGTTTCTGCGATTAAACCGGGAGATTTTTATACGGAATTCCCTTACTACACACTCTATTTTAGCGATAAAAGCAAAAAAACGGATGAGTGGCAAGATGTTATTCTTCACTCCCGTAAAGATGCGGGAATGGATACATTTATCCTGGCCAAAACAGGAAGCTTTGTTCGGAACCAGGATGAAAAAGCAAGCTATATCGTTTTAAGAAATGTTCTGGTACACAGTTTCAAAAAAGAAGACCCACAAAAGAGTTTCAGCTTAACATCCTATGTCTCGATGAAAGAACGGGTGGATGATCCGCAAGAAGTCCAATTAACACGGCGTGAGCGTCAATTAATATTCCCTGAACTGGTAAGACGGTACAAACGAGACCCTGAGAACCGGATGTTAGGAATTGAATTTAACCGGAAATTTGCGCTTCCTTTTGCCTGTCTGGCCCTTGCATTTTTAGGGTTATCATTGGGTATTTCCACAAAGAAGGGAGGAAAAGTAAGCGGTTTTATCATTTCACTGGGGATAATCTTTATTTATTATACGGTTTCAGTGTCCACAGAAAACATGATTTTAAAGGGGTCGATCAAACCATTCCTCGGAATGTGGTCCGCGAACTTCTTCCTGCTGGCAGTGGGAATAGCGGCTTATTATTATTCATCGAAGGAAAAATCCATCAACTGGGAACGTTTATTTGCTTTTGCAGAAGCATTAAAGAAACGGTTTAAAAAATACGAACGGCAAAAAGAGATAAAGAAAGAACGAAAAGTGGTATTGGTAATTAAATTTCCTGTTTTAAGATTGAAATTCAGAATATTTAAAATATTGGATAAATATGTAATAAAACGGCTGACATTGACATTTATGCTGGTATTCTCTTCACTGATGATGGTATTTTACGTCATTAAGTTCGTTGAGAAAATCGATGATGCAGTGGAACATAAAGTTTCGGCTTTATATGTTTTAAAATACATTCTCTTTGATACCCCAGAAACCATCAGTTTCGTTTTACCGGTAGCCAGTTTAACGGCTATATTGCTTACCTTTTCGGTAATGAGTAAAAATAATGAAATTACAGCGGTAAAAGTAAGTGGAATCAGCTTGTACCGCTTAGTTGTACCAACCTTGATATTTGGGGTAATCCTGTGTCTCGGATATTTCTACATCCAGGAAGAGATTACACCGGGTGCCAATAAACTGAGACAGGAAGTCAGTAATATTATCAATAAACGAGAAACGAAAATAGAAGACGAATACAATAAAAACTGGGTAATGGGAAAAGATGGTGTCATCTATTTCTATGATTTCCTGGATAAAAACAGCGATCAAATTGTAAATTTCAATGCAGTAACCATCGATAAAAACTTTACAATAACGCGCCGGATATCTGCTAAGAGCGCCAGATGGGATCCGGGTAATTACCTGGTACTTCAAAACGGATTCGAACGGAGTCTTTCAGATAACAACCCTACCGGTTAT
>JAKAGC010000657.1 GCA_021817755.1 Acidobacteriota bacterium
AGTAGCAATTAGGGTATGATCGGCGTTCATGGTAATAATCCCACTTGCAGGAACAGGATTCCCGTCAAGAGTGACGACGAGGTTTTTATACTCGGATTTTAAGTTGTAGGAGTAATTAACAGTAGTACCGACAGGATAATTGGTTGTTCCGGATTCGGGAGATCCATCGACTCCTACACTAACAGAAGTGGTGAGATTAAAAGTTTTCCCTGATGTAACGACCAGTACATGATCCTGGTCCATGGTAATCACACCGGATGCAGTAACCAAGTTTCCATCGAGTCTTACCTCAAGGTCAGAGAAACCGGCCTGGAGAGAGTAGCTGTAATTAACTGTTTCACCATCTTTATAATAAAATGTGCCGGTATCGGGTAACCCGATGACTCCATTGCCTTTTGTTACAGTGAGTTTAAAAGTTTTACCGGAGGTAGCGGTAAGGGTATGGTCTTTATCCATAACAATTGTCCCGCTTGTGGAGACTTCGAGTCCGTCGAGTTTAATGACCAGGTCCTTATAGCCGGATTGCAAGGTATAATTGTATGAGACGGATTCACCGCTGTTATATTGAGTGGACCCACTAACAGGGGTTCCATCGACTCCGACTCCTTTTGTCACAGTGAGGGTATAGCGTTTGGTGGCGGTAGCTGTTAAGGTGTGATTGGCATCCATTTTTATAGAGCCGGAGGCAGCGACTTCGTTACCGTCGATTTTAACAACCAAGCCGGTGTACCCGGTTTTCAAAGTATAATTGTAACTGACGGTAGTGCCGTTTTTGTGAGAAGAAGTTCCTGAAACGGGTGTTCCTTCGACGCCTTCGCCGACAGAAACAGTAAGGGTGCGTTGGGGTTTTTTCTTTAAAAGCAGAACTGCCACGACACCGGCGACAACAATACCTCCGACAAGGAGCCAGGGAAATTTCTTCTTCCCTGTACCTTGGCCGACTTTCTCAATTATTTTAGTGGTATCTTTGGGAGTTTTAATATTAAATGCTTTTCGGCACATATCGAGGGTATTAAGGCCGGGATCGCCGACAATGTAGCCTTTTCCGAGTAAATCGACGGCCTGCTTATAGGTTTCAGTGATTAATTTTTTATCCAGACACAAGACTTCCCGGGTGGCTGCAAGCCATAGAAGGGTTTCTCCATACTTGCGGTTGGAATCGGAGGTACGGCCGGGGATATTTTTATATACGAAATCCAACCGTTCGAGTCTATCTCTGGCACTTTGATATTCTTTGTTGGCAAAATCGGTTTTTGCACGTTGAAATTGCAACTCCAGGCTTTCCTCCTGAGTTACTGCGAGTAAAAAATCGGCCTGGATAAATAATACAGAAATAAGTACATAGGCTATAAACCTGAAATAAACTGATTTTTTAAAAGGAATCATTTTCCTGCCTCCATGACACACCGAAACCCGACAAACATGGGAATCGTGGATTGCTTTTCAATTTTTAAATCTTCCAATTCGGACATAAACCCTCCTCCTTTATTCACTGCGCCTTTTACCCATTCGCTCACATTTCCGGACATATTAAGGGCACCACAATTTGAATAAAAAGAAGAAAAACTAGTAATGGGTGCAATGAATTTATACCCGTCATCCATGGATTCGTAATTGGCGTGATATATCCCACGGTCATCGATTTTTTCGAAACCCCATCCGAATTCATAGATATTATTACCACCGGCAATAAATTCCCATTCCTTTTCGGTGGGTAGACGCAAATGTGTATTTTTACAATAATTTTCAGCCTGATCATAAGTAACCATTGCGGGATAGTTATCACATCCTGCGGGATAGGACTTAATGTCCTCCTGGGAGAATACAATGGGATTGACCGTGATACCGCCATCTTGAGCCTGCCTGCATGATACTTCATATTTATCGACAAAGAGCTTGAGTGAAGGGATGAAGATCATGATGCGGTTATTTTTTTCTTTGAAGGTAATTTCATAATATTTCCTTTCATTCTGAGTGATGAGATATCTTTCATCGAGGTACCGTTCGGGAGGGAGGTTGGGATCATCTCCTAATTTGTAAAGCTTTTCCTCGAGGCGTTTTAAAACGACTGGATGGGGATTTTTACTTTTGTATCGAATATAATCTTTGTATGTAAATTTATCTTCGATTAACCAATTGTATCCCTCTTTGATTAAATCGAATTCAGTGTCGTGGGAACCGTTTTGTTCGATTTCCAGGATACCTTCTCCTGCCTGTCCGAACTCTTTATCCCGGATTAACTCCAGGATTCTCCTTTTATCGATTCGAGCGGATGAAAGGGTGTTTTGGTTTTGAAGTGTGGGAATTAAGGGGTTATCGAAGGTGACATCAGTAATTCCGGAAATGGAATCGGTATCGATACCGGATTCAAGTGAATCAATATATATAGTGGCACTATCTTGAAATACTTCTCTAACGACAAAACGACCGAAATTCATCATATCGACTTTGTTTGTCAGGGTATCTTTATCGATTCGAATGGCGGTTCCCATCATACCGGTTTTTACGCCATGAGAGGCTCCTTTATCGATAGTGAGCATTCTTCCATCCCAGGCTGTAACTTTCGCCGAGGTACCGGCCCATAGGGCCATGGAAAGAAAAACAAAAAACATAAAAAACAAACGGTATTTCATTCCAACATCCTCCTTATTTTCATTATTATTTTCTCATTTCATAATATCAATTTAATTATCGATAGATTCATAATGATTGGACTTGCCATGTTTGAGGAATTGCCTCATCATGCCTATGACTTCGCGTGCATCGGGGCGATTTTCCGGTTTTTTCTCAAGCATCCTATAAATAAAATTTTTTAACTCATGCGGGACAGGCGTTTTCATTTCAGGGACCGGTCGCTCCAGGTGTTTCTTGATAATATCGTAGGGATTTGTAGAATTGAAGGGGGGTTTACCTTCGATCATGTAATAGAACACGGCACCGAGGGAATAGATATCGGATTTGGAAGTAATACGCCCGCCTTTACATTGTTCTGGGGAGAGATACAGGGGCTTTCCAAGAACGATACCCGGTAATGTATTGACCCTGGAAATTTGTTCCTTAGCAATACCGAAATCGATGAGAGTGATCCGTTCTCCATTTACAATAATATTTTCAGGTGTTATATCGCGGTGAATGATGCTGAGATCGTGAGAATCCCTAAGTGCCTTGGCAACTTCCTTAATAATTCTAATTTTATAATCAAGGTGTATGGGTATTTGAGATTCAAGTGTGACTTTTA
>JAKAGC010000658.1 GCA_021817755.1 Acidobacteriota bacterium
TCGATAGTAAGAATTATATGAATAAATTTGTTATGCAGTACTTTCGGAAAATGCTTTCTATGTGCAAAAAGAAAGGAGTAACTGTTTTTCTTGTAAAATTTCCAGTATCCAAGGAATTGTATACCTGTGCAGCCCGGGAAATACCCGTTGGGAAATATTATAAAAAAATCGCAAAAATCATACAAAAATTTCCCAATACTTATATTCTCGATTATCAGGGTATCTTTTTCCAACGGCCCCAGTTACTATACGATTCCGATCATCCTAATTTGCATGAAGGCGCTTTGATTTTAAATCAGAAACTTAACGCCGATATAAAACGAATTTTTAATAAAATAAAAAAATGACAAACACTACGTCAGTAACCATATTGCCTTATCAAAAAAAAGCCATCGATCATTTTAACCGATTATGCGATTTTAAAGGGAAAACAATACTTGAAATCGGCGCCATTCCCCCCTTTGAAACTGCTAGGGAATTTTTAAACCGGGGTGCTCAAAAAGTTGTATGTATCGATTACCGAAGCAATCTCAAAGATGGTACTATTTTAGAAAATCTCGAATTTCGGAACATGGATGCAAGGGATCTAGAATTTGATAATAAACAATTCGACCTTGTTTTCGGAGTTGCAGTCCTTGAACATCTCCCCAATCTCGATAAAGTTCTTTCTGAAATATTCCGCGTACTCGTAAAGGGCGGATATGCATATTTGCATGGTGGTCCCATCTGGTCATGCAATCTCGGCCATCATGTCTACATCATTGTCGATAAAGTCCATTACTTTTTTAATCAAAACAATCCCATCCCCCATTGGCATCATCTATTGTATACCCCGCAGGAGATGATCACTTACCTTGAAACTCAAAAATTACCTTCATCTCATGCTCAAGAAATAGTCAAGATGGTTTACGAAAGCCCAACCTTAAACCGGTATTCCTTCGAAGACTTTTTACGATTTTTTAAAAAAACCAAACTCACCCTAATCGAATTAAATAAAACCCCTTGGGGGAATCCCACTGAGGAGATTCGAACACGAATAAAGAAGAGCGATAAAACCCTTAGAAATTTTTCTATACGCCGTTTATTCCCTATTCGAAAAGAGAGAAACCTTCAAACCGGTGAGGTATCCGTTTTATTTAAAAAATAAATAGGAGTAATCATGATTTCGGATAAAGGAGAAAATCTAATATTTATTCTTTCACTCCCCCGTTCCGGTTCTACTCTATTGAGTGTTATTTTGGGAAATCACAGCCAGGTATATTGCCCCCCTGAGACCTGGCTTTTATTACGTCTGGCAGAGGTATACGGGAATCCTGCCGAGAATAAAATCTTCGATGATTGCGTTGCTTCCAATGCAGTCAAGCACTTTTTAACACCAGAAGAATTTATCCGGGCTTCCCGTAATCTTGCATTAACTGCTTACAATACCATTTTATCCAAAACACAACGCCAAATCTTCGTGGACAAGACCCCACGGTATTATCATATCCTTGATTTTATCGATCAATTATTTCCTCTTTCCAAAAAAATCTGGCTTAAGCGGAACCCCCTCGATGTTGCTGCTTCATATAAAACCACCTGGAATCGTGGAATCGATTATCTTATCGGTGATACTCTCGATGCTACCTCTTTCGATTTTTCATTAGGACTTCCCAGACTCATACAGTATTTTGATAATCCTTCCCCTGAAAAGCTAGAGATATCTTACGAAGAACTCGTAATGTCACCCCAAACCGAGATTCCCAAAATCGCCAGGTTTTGCAATATTTCATTCGAAGAGGCAATGACACAGATCACTCCACAAGCTCCCGGAATGAAACCCATATTGGATTCAGAGCTTGGAGATACTAAAATCAAACAAACCCGTAAAATTCATACTCAATCCGTAGGAACCTGGCAGCAGCATCTCAATGACCAGGAGATTAAAGCAATAACCCGTTTACTTGGCAATTCAGTATTCAAGCGAATGGGGTATAGAGAGATCATTGATTCTTATCCCCACTATTTCACCGATCTCCTACCTCCTACCATGCTGGAAAAATACCGTGAACAAATCGTATCCAGATTTCAGGTCATAAAAATTGCCCAGATGGCCACCATTTATGATTATGAAACCAGGTTGAATTCTAATAAAAGTACAATCCGCGAACTTCAGACCCAATTAGAAAAATTTAAAAATGAAAATCTCAAATACTCAACGCTTTTATCTGATCTCGAATCCACAAAGCAGCTCCTAACAAAAGAAAACAAAGCTCTTAACGTCGAAAATTCCCAAAAAGATGAATCAATCGCAGAGCTTACTAAGCGAATTGAAAATATGGAGAAAATGCAGGAAAACCTTCGTGAGCATTACTCCAGTATCATCACCCACCTGGAACAGCAGGCAGTACAAAATAAACAGGAACTCGCTGTTGAGACTTCCAGACACCAATCATTTGAGAATGTGGAAAACTATCTCAAGAGTTTTGAACAGATAATCCGGAATAATAATTCCAATTACCGGTCTTTCTTAGAGAAAACGCTTTCCCCTATCGTGGAAAAAAGCCATCTAATCCCCATAATACAAACCCAATTGGTTCAACGAGAAACCTTCATTGATTCGATTAAATTACTATTACAGGATAATGTACTCAATGTATTAAATGAAATCAGACAAATTGAAATCAATTACATCGAAGAACTTAAAAAAGTAAATTCAGAGATAAAGGTAATGAATGAAAGAATTAAAGCCCAGCATGAACACATACTCTTTACAGAAACTCAACTTCACCAATCCGAACAGATCATTCAACAAAAGGAATCACAGTATCTTAAAATAAAGAGTAGTTATTCCTATCGTCTCGGAAGAATTCTCCTTTATCCCTTTTTAAAAATAAATTCGCTATTCAAAAAAAAATGATAAAATGTTTTATATATATTCAGGAGGAAAAATATGTCCAATATCTCGGATTTGAATGAAATCGACTCACCCCCCCCTATCCTCATATACCAGATGGGGAAAGTCGGATCATCTTCGGTTTACAAATCGCTCAAAAATGCCAATATTCCTTATTCGCTTTTTCATATTCATCAATTATCTGAAAAAGGAATCAAACAAAAAGAAGTTTGGCTATCTTTTCAGAAAGCCGATCAACAACCCGAGGTTATAGCTGATCTTCAATACATCAAACAATTTAAAGAGTTTTTCGATGCCAATCGTTCCAGGTACAGATGGAAAGTAATAACTCTGAC
>JAKAGC010000659.1 GCA_021817755.1 Acidobacteriota bacterium
ACCCCGGTTCAATTCTTCGGTAAAAGAAGGCACAGTATTATTGCCTGTTAAAGGAAGCGACGTAAATTGAATACGGAAGTGCTGCTGCATCTGGTGGCGTAAATCGATTAAATTTTTGATACGGGCTCGAAGGATACGCGTGCTAAAAGGTTTCGTTACGTAATCGTCCGCCCCCGTTTCCAATCCTTCCAGGATATTCTCTTCCGAGGCTTTCGCTGTTAGCAATATAATCGGTATGTGGCTCGTATTCCGGTTTTGTTTCAGTATTTTGCATAATTCGTAGCCATCCACACCCGGCATCATTACATCGCTGATAATCAAATCCGGTATCACCTGCAACGCCTTCTCTATCCCTTCCTGTCCGTTTGGTGAATCGATCACTTTGTACTCAGGTTCCAATGCACTTCGGATATATTGACAAACATCATTGCTGTCTTCTATAACAAGAATGATTTCTTCCCTACCCGAAAATGGAGTAGATATATTTTCATCCCTTTCCTTTTCCTGCTCTTCATCCAATGATACCCCTATCTGTTCGGAGAACCTGTTTTCTCGGGAAAGAAACGAATTTTTCTTATTCTCTTCCGATAGTGAAAGATTCGCCAATTCAAAAGGTTGAAAATGATCTTTTCCTAACGGAAGGCAAATAATAAACCGGCTGTGACTCCCTTCCCCCTCTTTACTTTCAACACTTATCGTTCCATGATGCAATTCTACCAATTCCCTGGCAATTGCCAAACCAATACCCGCTCCTTTTTGATTATACTCGTAAATGTTCTCCGAGTGATAGAACGGATCGAAAATCTTTTCAAGCCGGTCAGAAGGTATCCCCGGTCCAGTATCCGAAAAATTCATTTGCACATATCCTTGAGGAAAACCCGAAAAACCTTGCGGATGATTTGTTACCGATACATTGATTACTCCCCCCGAAGGAGTAAATTTTGCCGCATTAAATAGGAGATTTGAGCAGACTTCCTCCATTCGAAAGGCATCGAAGTAAACCAATATCTCCTCCTTATCAGAATGAAAATTAAGTTCCTGATCTTTACCACCTGTTAACATTTCAAACGAAGCCGTTAACCCTTTTAAGAAAGATACCATGTCATTTTCAGATACATTAAGCGTTACCTTTTGGCTATCGAATTTCGATAATTCCAGCAGTTCATTGATTAAATTAAGCAGACGTCTCGCATTCCGCTCCATCATTTTCAATTTCTTCTCTTGCCGGATGTCTCCCGATTCCTTTGCATTTTCGATCATCTGTTCCAATGGACCCAGTATCAATGTAAGTGGCGTTCGGAATTCATGGGAAATATTTGCAAAAAAGACGGATTTGATTTTCGCCATTTCCTGCAATTCTTTGTTTTTTTCGTTAATCTCTTTTGTGCGTTCCCCAATAATTCCTTCAAGGTGTTGTTTTTCTTGCATCAATCTCGCCGATCGCCATTTGACAAGCAAAGTTACCATCAGAATAAGAACCAGTGAATATAATACGTACGCCCACCATGTACGATACCACGGAGGAAGAAGATTAAAACGGAATATCCCTTCACTGCTAATATCGCCATATATATTCTTCGCTCTAACCCTGAATACATTTATTCCCGGGTCCAGGTTCGTATAATCTTTTCTCGTTTCATTCCCCCAGTTCGTCCAATCCCAGTCATATCCTTCCAGGCGGCATTGGTAAACCGTATTGTGCTCTCCTTCAAAAAAGGGCGCCGCAAACGAAAAGCGAAGACTCCTCCGGTTAAAAGCCAATTCAGGAATAGTAAGATGTGCCGCTGTATGGTTTCCATTTAAAGCTGTATCTCCTCCCGAAATAAGTACTTCATTTGCCCAGACTCCCCGGATCAACGTTTGAAATTCCCGAACAGCCCGGGAATAAGCGATTCCTTTTCTGATATCGAACCCAATTAACCCATCCACTGCCCCAAACCATACCCATCCTCTATCCATATCAGGATAAATGGCGTTTACATGACTTAAAGGAATGCGAAGAAATTCCTTTTTATAAATCCCATAGGAGCCATCCCGCTCAAGCACACCAACCATATTGCGTGCATTCGAATGAATCCATATGTTTTTATTCTTATCTTCGATAACATGATAAACGCTTTTCCCATTTTTCCCACCTGCAAACTCCTCTCCCAGAGTCATATCAGGAACAAAGCGTTCATTTTTTTCATCCAACCGGAAAATCCCTTTTCCTGTGGCGATCATGATATGTCCCGCCGCATAGAATACATGAGTTTCCACTCCCGGCGGAAACATTGTTGGGCCATATCTCTTAATCTTATAATTTGACCCTATTTCAGAAGAACTAAACCCAATTCGAATCACCCCTTCCCCAGGTGACGCCAGCCACAAATCGCCACCCTCATCTTCAGCCATCGTTCGGATTTCATCGTTGATTTCACCAAGGAATCCATCTCCTTTCCATTTTCCTGTCGCGCGATCCATGGAGAGCGAAAAAAGGCCATGATTTGTTCCCACAAGAACCCGAAAAGGTTCTTTCCTGCTCACATGGAACACATACCCCCGGATATCTCCCAGAACCGTGGAAACAGAATGATTCGAAGTTACCCTAAAAATACCCTTATCCGTCGCTGCAAGCAGTTCGTTTCCAACCTCTTTAAGTGCATAGCAAGAGTTCGTTATTCCCGGTATAGGAACAAAGATACCCTTCTCATTCATCACATACAAACCTGAGGCAGTACCCACGAATAACTCATTATTCCCCCCCAATTCCGCAACAGAAAGAATCATCCCTTTCAAACCCTGCCGTTCATCAAAAACAGAGAAACGCGAGCCATACTCGATTTTCGCAATACCATTATCCAACGAAAGCCACAGGTTTTTCCCTTCATCTTCAGATATATGCCATACCGTTGAATCCGGCAATCCTTTTCTCCAATCGAAACTCCATTTTAATTCTCCCCTATTATCCACCACAAATATTCCACCCTTCCGAGTAGCGAACGCAAAATTGCCATCTCTCAGAGCAAGGCCGAATGTAAGTTGATTTGAAGAAATCATTTCCATCGTTTCCGAATTAAACGGAGAGAGCGTACCATTTTTGAATAAAAAGAAACCCTTGTTTTCTGTTCCGATCAGTAAGGTATCAATAGAGAATGGAACCATCGCGTAGATTTTTTCATTTTCAAATGCTTCCCCACCTTTCAGTAAAACAAGATGATGGTTGCGCATTTCCATCAGACCATTACCCTG